>CAYXJH010000547.1:0-1989 GCA_964465415.1 uncultured Gemmatimonadaceae bacterium | reverse complement strand
TCCGGGGTTCGAAGTCGAAGTCGAAGTCGAAGTCGAAGTCGATGTCGATGTCGAAGTCGAAGTCGATGTCGCAATGACCAAGGGCACGGACCTGATGACCGGACCATCCACCAACGACTTCGCCCTCAAGATCGCCACGATCAACGGCACCGGCTCGGCCAGCGCGAACGGTCTCCTGATGCAGGCCATCTTCCGGATGGGCGTGCCCGTGAGCGGCAAGAACCTGTTCCCGTCCAATATCCAGGGGCTGGCGACCTGGTACGAGATCCGGGTCAGTGGTCGCGGTTACACGTCACGGGCGGAAGCCCCCGACCTCATGGTGGTCCTGAACCCGGCCACCCAGGTACGAGACGTGGCCGAAGTCCGCCCCGGCGGTTGGGTGCTCCACGACAGCTCGTGGCAGCTTCAGCGGGAAGCGCGCCGGGATGACGTCGTCTACCTGGGCATCCCGTTCGCCCGGCTGTGCAACGACCGGTTCGAGGGCAGCCGCCCGCGGATCCTCCTCCGCAACATAGCCTACCTGGGCGCCCTAGCCGCGCTGCTCGACGTCGATGTGCCCGTCATCGAGGAGCTGATCACGGAGACCTACGGCCTCAAGCCGAAGCTTCTGGACTCCAACTTCGAAGCGTTCCGCATCGGCTACGATCAGGCCCGGGAGGCGTTCGATTGCCCGCTGCCGATCCGGCTGCGTCGCATGAACGCCAATGACGACGCGGTCCTGATCGATGGCAACACCGCGACGGCCCTGGGCTGTATCTACGGTGGAGCGACGGTGGCCGCGTGGTACCCGATCACGCCGTCCACGAGCGTGGTGGACGCGTTCGGCGCGTTCGCCCAGCGCTTCAGGAAGGACCCGGAGACCGGCAGGCTCCGCGTCGCCATAGTGCAGGCGGAGGACGAGCTGGCTGCGGCCGGGATGGTGATCGGCGCCGGCTGGATGGGCGCCCGCTCGTTCACGGCCACGAGCGGCCCCGGGATCAGCCTCATGAACGAGTTCATCGGCCTCGCCTACTACGCCGAGGTGCCATCCGTCTTCATCGATGTACAGCGGACCGGGCCGTCCACCGGCATGCCGACACGGACTCAGCAATCGGACCTGATGACGGTCGTCTACGCATCGCACGGTGACACCCGGCACATCGCCCTGTTCCCCGCGGACCCGCACGAGTGTTTCCACTTCGCCGCGCGCTCGTTCGACCTGGCAGAGCGATTCCAGACCCCCGTCTTCCTGGTCACGGACCTGGATATCGGGATGAACGACTGGGTGGTGCCCCGCTTCCGCTGGGATGACGCATACCAGCCCGACCGCGGCAAGGTCCTGACGTCGGAGGAGCTGGACGCCGGCGCCCGGTTCGCACGATACCTGGACGTGGACGGCGACGGCATACCCTACCGCACCCTTCCAGGCGACCATCCACGGGGCGCCTACTTCACGCGCGGCTCCGGCCACGACAGCCATGCCCGCTACACTGAGGACAGCGACGCGTACCGGGAGGTGGTGGACCGGATCGCCCGCAAGATCGACAACGCAGCGACGGCCCTGCCCGAGCCCGAGATCCGCCGCACCCGCAACGCCACATGTGGGATCGTAACGCTGGGCGGGTGTCGCGCCGCCGTCCTCGAGGCCCAGGATCGCCTCAAGCGGCACGGCGTGAAGGCCGACGTCCTGCGCGTCCGCGGCTTCCCGTTCCACTCGTCCGTCAAGCGGTTCCTGGAGCGTCACGACCGGATCTTCGTCGTCGAGCAGAACCGCGACGGTCAGCTGCGCAAGCTTCTAGCGCTCGAGACCGAGATCCCCATGACGAAGCTCTCATCGCTCCGCTTCTACGGCGGCCTGCCCCTCAGCTGGGGACCGGTCGTCGAAGGCGTCCTGGGCGAGCTCGGTGTGGCCCGGGAAGCGGCACCGGAGCTGGAGGTGGCGGGGTGAGCGACTTCGACTTCGACTTCGACTTCGAACGGCGGACGGGGGTCCGCGGCGCGTCAGCGCCC
>CAYXJH010000546.1:0-2010 GCA_964465415.1 uncultured Gemmatimonadaceae bacterium | reverse complement strand
GTCCCGGCGGGGAACGCGCGGGCCAGGGCGGCCCGTGCGTCGGGGGCGAGGCGGGTGGCCAGCATCCCGTCGCCCCGCTGGTCGAACCTGCGGACGATCTCCAGGAGCTGGGGCACGGTCTTCCCTTCCCCGTAGACGACCTCGACCTGGCCCTGCCGCAGGGCGCGGTTGTGGTCGAGGCGGGCGAACACGCCGCCGACTTCGCCGTTGCCGCCGACCTCCTCGATGGGCAGGAGCGCGAGCCGTTCCAGCGCGGTGCCCGGCGACATCCGTCCCGCCGCCACCTCCGCCAGGACCTGGAGTACCCGGTCGCTCATGTGATCGTCCGTGTGGATCGGGTGACCGTGTCTTGCCTGGTGCGAAACATACCCGGGATTACGTGCGGCCGCACCACCCGACCGCCGGGCCTTGCCCCGTCCCGGAAGCGCGAATAGACTCGCGACGACCCGCACCTGTGGAAGGCGGCCCATGCCCGCGCTCAAGGGCTACATTTCCGAGGAACTGCTCGACGCCCTGGCCGCCGAGATGGTGGCGGCCTGGCCGCCGTTCCCGACCTCGACCTTCCTCGTCGAGGCCGGCGCGGGCCTCCAGGAGCTGGAGCTGAAGGACCGCGTCCGCCAGGTGGCCGCCGCGCTCGGTCGCACGCTCCCCGACGACGTCGCCACGGTCGTCCAGATTCTCCGGACGGCGTTGACCTCGCCCGCGTTCACGGGCTGGATGGTCTGGCCCGTCACGGAGCTCGTCGGCCAGCTCGGGCCCTCGGACCCGGAAGTGGTGGTCCCTTTCCTGGCGGAGCTCACCCCGCGCTCCAGCTGCGAGTTCGCGATCCGGCCGCTCCTCGAGCAGCACGCGGCGCTGGTGTTCTCGCACCTGGAGCGGTGGGTCCGCCACCCCGACGAGCATGTGCGACGCCTGGTTTCCGAAGGCACCCGGCCGCGCCTCCCGTGGGGCGCCCGGCTCCGGGACCTCCAGCTGGACCCGACGCCGGCGATCCGGCTGCTCGACCAGCTGCGTGACGACCCGAGCGAGTACGTGCGGCGCTCGGTCGCGAACCACCTGGGCGACATTGCCAAGGACCACCCCGCACTCGCCATGGACACCGCCGAGCGCTGGCTGGCGGAGGGCGGCGACCACGTGGAGGCTGTCGTACGCCATGGCCTGCGCGCCCTCATCAAGGCCGGGGATGACAGGGCGCTGCGTCTCGTCGGGTACGCGGCGGATGCGCCCGTTCGGCTCCTGGGCGTATCGGTCACGCCGGCCCGGCTGCCCATCGGCGGGCAGGCGAGCATGGTCCTGAGTCTCGTGGCGGCTGGCAAAGACCCGGTACCGGTCGTGGTGGAGTACCTGGTGCACTACCTGGGGCCCCGGGGGCCGCGCAAGCCGAAGGCCTACCGTCTGGCTGAGAGCACGCTCGAGCCAGGCGTCGAACGTGAGTTCCGGCGCCGACACAGGTTCGACCATGCGTCGATCCGGACCCTCCACCCGGGGAGGCACGTAATCGAAGTGCAGGTCAACGGGCGGGTGCTGGGGGCGGGGAGCGTCGAGCTCACGGCGTAGGGGCGACCGCGCTCACGCCACCATCACCGTCCTCCCGCCGGCCACGTACGCCTCGAGCCGCGACTCCACCTCGGCCAGGGTGCGGACCCGGACCAGCTCGTGGCGGAGCGTCCGACCGTCCGGCAGCCCCTTCGTGTACCAGCCCAGGTGCTTCCGGAACTCAAGCATCGCCCGCTCCTCGTCGCCGCCGAACGCGATGGCGTGGCGGGCGTGCTCCAGCACGACCCGGAACCGCGTCGCCACGTCCGGCTCGGCCGGGACCGGTTGGCCGTCCAGCGCCGCCCGGCACTCGCGCTCGGACTCCTCCCAGCGGCCGAGCTGGAAGAGGATGTCGGCGGCGTTGCCGCGCAGGAATGCGCCATAGGTCAGGCCCAGGCCACTGCGCTCGGCCTCGCGCATGCCCTCCTTGACCACGGCCAGCGCCTGTTCGCGCCGCGAGTCGAGATCGAGCAA
>CAYXJH010000545.1:0-2012 GCA_964465415.1 uncultured Gemmatimonadaceae bacterium | reverse complement strand
CGCGCGCGCCGGCGGCGGCCCCACGCTAATGGTGGCGGAGACGTTCCGCATGGGTGGCCACGCGACGCACGACGAGGCGGAGGCGCGGAGGACGTTCCCGGCGGAGCTGTTCGCCGAATGGGGCCGCAGGGACCCCGTGGGTCTCTACGAGGAGTACCTCGTGCGGCGCGGGGTCGATCGGGACCGGCTGACGGCCCTGGAACAGGACGTGACGGCGGAAGTGGAGGCGGCGGCGGAGCGGGTACGTGGGGAACGGGCGGACGCGCTCCCACCGGCTGCGTCGGCGGAGTTGGAGGGGTTCAGCGCCGGCGTTCGGCAGCCGGGGCTGGCCGCGCGCAGCAAGGGGGCGTAACCGGTCAAACGATTCCGGCGTCGCGCGCGACCGACATGAAGCCGGTGATGATGCGGTGGGTGAGCCCCCAGATCACGTAGTCCTGGTAGCTCAGGGCGGGGAACGTGGTGGACCCTTCATCCAGCTCGATCAGGATCTCGTCGACGGCCGATTCGCTGGCCAGGTAGGGGAGTGGTACCCAGAGCGCCGTCTCCACCTCGGCCGGCGCCGGCACCGCAACGGTGCCGCGTGGCACCACGGCGACGAACGGGGCGATCAGAATCGAGAATCGTCGACGGTACGAGGGTCGCACTTCCTCCAGCGCGCCGAGGATCGCGCCAGGCGCCACGGCGATGCCCGTCTCCTCGCGGGTCTCCCGGAGGGCCGTATCCAGCAGGCCGTCATCCCGCGGCTCGCGCCGGCCGCCGGGGAGCGCCATGTGGCCCGACCACGGGTCTCCCTCCTTCTCGGCGCGTTCGATCAGCAGCAGCTCCAGCGGGTCGCCGACGCGCAGGACGAGGAGAACGGCAGCCTCTGAGAGGGCCGGATCTGGCGGCTGCGGGATCGTCGAACGGCGGGCAAGGGCGCGCCGGACCGCTTCGATACGTGGGTCGGTGGCCATGGCAGGGATTGTGGCGCGGACGGGCCGGCACGGCAACGGAGCATTCGTCGCACTTACCTGTATCATATAGTGGGCGACCGGTGGTCGTGGCGAAACGGTGGTCAGCTACGGGCGGTCCGATGGGGAAGCGAGGTCGCAGGGAACAGGTCCTGGAAAGGCATGGGTACCGCTGCGTGTACTGCGGTGAGCAGTTCGACGCGGTGGAGCTCACGCTGGACCATGTCCAGCCGATCATGAGGGGAGGCGACCATTCGGAGGGGAACCTGGTCGCGTGCTGCATTGGCTGCAACCTGGAGAAGGGCGGTGCCCCCGCGTGGGCCTTCCTTTCGACTCGGCCGGCGGTGCGCAGGAATTTCCTCCGCTATGCCCGCTGGATCTGGCCGAGGCTCCGCAGGGCGGTCGAAGAGGCGGACGTGGCCGCCCGGGAGACGCGGAAATGAGGGCGGCCGGGAACAAGACCCTGCCGCGCAGGTGGGTTTTCGTGTATCATGGGGGAGCTCCGGGCGACATGCGCGCCCACGGGGCCATCTCCCCGCCGACAATGGACGGTGCCCGATGAAGGGACTCCGAGCGACAGCCGTCGTGTGCGCGATCATGGTTGCGGCCATGGTCGGCGGCTGCGTGCCCGGCGATGTCGCTCGGTTCGCACCGGATGTCGAGCGAGAGCTCGAGCGAGGGCGGGAGTACGCGTCATGGGTGGTGTCTTCGCGATCGGCGGCAGGACCCACCGAGGTCATCGCCGCCGGGTACATGGAGCGGCTGCGGCTCGGCCTCGGGAGCCCGTTCCGGCTGATCGAGCATGCCATGCTGGATCCCCGCATGGAGCGGGAAGACCGGGACCTCCTCGCCTGGGCGCTGCTGGCCGCGACCCTGGACGGGACCGGCTACCGGGTGGATCCGCGGGCGGTGGAGCCGACCGGTGATGCGGCTGGCGCGGTCCGCCACATCGAGTTGATCGAAGGCGCCATCCAGGGGGCGCCGGACCCAGACGGCGGCGTCCTGGCCGTACGCCTCGCCTACGCCATGGCGGAAGCGGAGGGGAGTGTCCCCCAGCGGCTC
>CAYXJH010000544.1:0-2016 GCA_964465415.1 uncultured Gemmatimonadaceae bacterium | reverse complement strand
GGTCACGCGCGCCCCGGGAGGCGCATCGGCATCCCCCGGCGCGGGTGGGGGCGAGCAGGCGCTGCTGCTCGTCGCGCTCATCGGACTCACGGCCGTCGCGCTGTTCGTCGTCACCGCCCCCCGGTACCGACGACGTCGGACCCGGGAAACCCTCGTGGAGCTGGCGACGGTGGAGAACCGGCTGGCCGAGGATCCGCCGGACGAGGAGCGTCGGGAGCTGGCGCGCCGTCGTCACCAGCTGCGGCAGCGGCTCGCGCCCCCGACCTGACGTGGCGCTGGTCACGCTGGACGCCATCGTCCTCCAGGCGTTCCCCTACAGCGAGACCAGCAAGATCCTGCGCCTGCTCACCGCGTCCCACGGGGTCCAGTCGGTCATCGCCAGGGGAGCCCGACGGGCCAGGAGCAGGTACGGCGGCGTGCTCGAGCCGTTCACCGATGGTGTCGCGTCCTTCTACTTCCGCGACACCCGCGACCTCCACAACCTGAGCGAGTTCGAGCTGATCCGGCCCCGTCAGGGGCTGGGACGGGACCTGGTCCGGTTCGGCGGGGCCTCGCTCGTTGCCGAGATCGTGCTCCGCACGGCCAGCGAGGAATCCGCGCCCGACATCTTCCGGCGCGTCCGGTCCGCGCTGGACAGTCTCGAGTCGGCGCACGCGAACCGGCTCGAGGCTGTTGCCCTGGCGGAGACGTGGGCGCTCGTTACGGCACTGGGATTCGGGCCTTCCCTCGACCGGTGCGTCGCCTGCGGCGCCGAGCTACCGGATGAGGGCGACTTCTACCTGGATTATGGCGCCGGCGGACTGTACTGCGGCCGCTGCGGCGGATGGGGGCGGCGGTGGACGAACGCTGCCGGCGCGGGCCCGGACCGATCTGCGCGGCCTCTCGGCCGGGGAGGCCGTCGAGCTGGAGCATACCGCTGCCCACTGGCAGCTCCTGGCCCGATTCCTGGCGTATCACCTGGTCGACACCGCCTCGCTGCGGTCCCTCGAGTTCCTGGCCACCGCCGTGGGCGAAGCAGCCGGATGATCCGCGGCATCGTGGGCACGGCTGGTCATATCGACCACGGCAAGACCGCGCTCGTACAGGCCCTGACCGGTGTGGACACGGACCGTCTGCCCGAAGAGAAGCGCAGGGGGATCACGATCGATCTGGGGTTCACGCACCTGCCGCTCGCCGACGGCGTCGTCGGCCTGGTCGACGTGCCGGGCCACGAGGACTTCATCCGGAACATGGTGGCGGGCGCATCGGGCGTCGACCTGCTGCTGCTCGCCGTGGCGGCGGACGAGGGTGTGATGCCCCAGACGCGCGAGCACGTGGCCATCGCGGAGCTGCTGGGCGTGCCCCGTGCCGTGGTGGCATTGACCAAGGCGGACCTGGTCGACCCCGATTGGCTGGCGCTCGCGCTGGACGACGTCGAGACCTTTCTGGCCGCGAGCGCGTTCGCCGGAGCGCCCGTGATCCCGACCTCCACACGCACGGGCTCGGGGCTGGACCCGCTTCGGGAAGCCATCGACCACGCACTTCCAACCACCCGTGGTCGGCCCGATGACCTCTTCAGGCTCCCGGTCGACCGGTCGTTCACCGTAAGAGGGACCGGCACGGTGGTCACCGGCACCGTCTGGAGCGGGCGGCTGCGTCGGGACGGCCACGTTCGGGTCCTGCCCGGAGAGGTTTCCGCCCGCGTGCGTGGTCTCCAGGTCCATGGCGCCGACGTGGACGAGATCGAGCCGGGCCAGCGCGCGGCGGTAGCGCTGGTCGGCCTGGAACGAGACCACGTCGCGCGTGGCACGACGCTGGTGAACGACCCGGCCTGGGCACCCACGTCGACCCTGGGCGTGTCCCTCCGGGTCATGCCCACGTCGGACTGGGAGATCGAGCACGGCCAGCGGCTCCGGGTCCACGTGGCCACCAGCGAAGTCATGGCCCGCGCGTTCCCCGTGGATCGGCGCGCCCTCGCGCCAGGGGATCAGCGGTGGGCCGAGCTCCGGCTGGAATCGCCCGTCGCCGCCCGCACGG
>CAYXJH010000543.1:0-2019 GCA_964465415.1 uncultured Gemmatimonadaceae bacterium | reverse complement strand
TGCTGCACGGTGAAGAGGCCGCGGCGCCGGTCGACCGCCGTGACCGTCCCGTTGATCCGCGCCACGCGACCCACCGCATACCCCGCGTCACGCGCGCTGTGACGCACGTCCACCCGGTCCGCCCACAGCGACCCGTTCCGACCCCGCACGATGCGGACACGCACCACGTCACCCCGCTCCAGCACCGAGACCGGCAGCACGCGCTGCCGGTAGACCACAGGCGTGTTCCGGTCGTAGTGGACCGTGTACCCACGGTTCCGCCCGTCCCGCAGCTCGATCCGCCCACGTCGCGCGTCCACCGCCCGCACCTGCCCCTCCACGATCGAGGCGTGGCGACCCGGCACCCCCATCGTCCCGTCCATCGCCCCCAGCGGGGCGCACCCGCCCAGCATCATCAAGCCCCCAGCCAGTGCCAGCATAACCGGCACCCTTCCACGATTGCCGCGCATCGGATCCTCCATGCTCTGGCGGTTCAACGCGAGTCGTCCCCAGCGTCACCGGGCACCGGGCATGCCGCTGGACCATCCAGTAACGACGCGGAGTTTGAAACCAGCCGTCCACCGGAGAGGACGGCCGGCTGAACCGGAAGAAGGACAGACCGAAGGCCGTAGGAGGCTACATCTCCACCAGTTCGCGCTCCGGCTCGAGGGCGCCGATCCGGAGGGCCGCGGCCTCGGTCATCTCGGGGTTCCGGAATTCGACGCCGATGGCCCGGGTCATCCAGTCGAACAGCTCGGTGTTGTCCACGACGCCCAGGTTGGGGGGACCGTGCCAGGCGCCGTAGGTGAAGAGCGGGACGAGCCCGGCCGTGTGGGCGCCCGTGGCGAAGTTGATGTTGGGGCGGTCGGGCGCCCCGTCCTCACTGCGGGAGATGAGCTGATAGAAGGAGTTCGCCGGACGGCCACCGTGGGCATTGGGATGGGTGAGGAGAGCCTCCCGGGCCAGGATCCGGACGCCCTCCTCGGCCTGGAGGCCAGAGAGCTCGACGCCCATGTAGTCGCGGACGGCGGTCCGGACCTGGGCGGCGGACGGCTCCTCGGGGAGGACCCAGAGGAGGTGGCTGTAGGAGGCGCGCCGCCGGGCGATGGTCTCGAACGCCTGGGTCGAATGGTTGTAGCCGGGACCGAAGCCGTAGATTACCTGCCCGCCGGTGGCATGATCCGAGGCCACGATCAGCAGGGTGTCCGGGTTCCGGTCGACGAACTGGCGAATGACTTTCAGCGCCTCGTCGGCGGCCAGGATATCCCAGAGGGAGGCGCCGGGATCGTTCTCGTGGTTCGCGTGGTCGATGCGCCCGGCCTCGACCTGAACGACGAACCCGTTCGGGTGCCGGGCCAGGACCTGGAGCCCGGCCCGGGTGATCTCGGCGAGGGACGGACCGTACTCGTCCTGGAAGCGCCGATCGATCTCGTAGGGGAGGTGGTCGGGCGTGAACGCCCCGAAGACCCGGTCACCACGGGGCCGGCGCAGGTCCACGTCGGCGCGCAGGATCTGGTAGCCCGCCCGCTCGAACTCGCCCTCCAGGTCGCGCCCGTCCGCGCGGCGGTCGGCTGTGAAGTGGCGGCTGCCGCCGCCCAGGAGGACGTCGGGCTGGAACGCCAGGTACTGCTCCGCGATGTCGTCTTCGAGGGCGCGGTCCGGGACCCGGGCGATCCATGCGGCGGGCGTGGCGTGGGTGAGCCGGGTGGTGGTGATGAGCCCGGTGGCTTTCCCGGCCTGCTTCGCCAGATCCAGGATGGTGGTGAGCTCGCGGCCGTCCGGGTACATGGAGACCGCGCCGTTGACGATCTTCCGGCCCGTGGCCCACGCGGCGCTGGCCGAGGCTGAGTCGGTCACGATGGAGGTCAGACTGTGGGACAACATGGCGCCGGCGGCGCCGGCCCCCATCATGCGCTCGATCTCGAGCCCGCCCAGCCCCTGCCTCGTGGCGAAGTAGCGGCCGACGGCCATGTCCTCGAAGTTGAACCCGTCGTACGCGTAGAAGATGATGTTGCGGACCGTTCGGCCGCGGGGTGGCGT
>CAYXJH010000542.1:0-2020 GCA_964465415.1 uncultured Gemmatimonadaceae bacterium | reverse complement strand
CCTGCGCCGGCTCCTTGAGCCCGATCAGGTGCTTCAGCAGCGTGCTCTTCCCGCTACCGCTCCCGCCCATGATGACGAAGATCTCACCCCGTGCCACAGAGAAGGTCAGGTCCTCCATGACGATCATGGAGTCGTACCTCATGACCAGTTTCCGGACCTCGATGGGTGCCGTAGGGGCCGTGGCCACGGCGCGGCCGGCCGGGGTCGGGGTGATCACACGTGCAACAGGGCCGCGAGCCAGTCGATCACGGCGTTGGCCACGATGATGAGCGTGATGCCGAGAACCACGGCGGACGTGGCGGAACGGCCCACGGCGCTGGCATCGGATCCTGTCTGCAGCCCCTTCATGCAGCCGGCGAGGCCGATGATGAGACCGAAGATGGACCCCTTGAAGACACCGAGCAGTCCGTCGGAGAATGAGACGGCCGAGAGCAGCCCGCCCACGAACTGCGTGGGGGTCAGGTCGAGCAGTGTCACGGCGACGAGCATCCCCCCCGCGATCCCGATGAAGTCGGCGTAGATCACCAGCAGCGGCATCATTACGAAGAGGCCCAGGACGCGCGGGAGCACCAGGTGGTCGACCGGGGACACGCCCAGCGTGGTGAACGCGTCGATCTCCTCGGTGATCTTCATGCTCCCCAGCTCGGCGGCGAAGGCGGCGCCGGTGCGGCCGGCCATGATGATGCCGGTCATCAGTGCCCCCATCTCCCGCAGCATGCCGTAGCCGACCAGGTAGGACACATAGAACCCGGCGCCGAACCGCCGCAGCACCACCACGCCCAGGAAGGCGATGATGACTCCGATGAGGAACGCGATCAATGTGACGATGGGCAGCGCGCCCCAGCCGTTGGACTGGACCACAACCCAGAAGTCCCGCCACCGTAGCCGTAGCCGCCCCAGCAGCAGCCGAACGACGCCGTCCGTTACCTGGCCGGTGAACGTGACCGCGCCCCGCGTCGCATCCCAGGCCGACAGGCCCGCCTGCCCGACGCGCGCGACCCGGGACAGTTCCGGCGCACCCACCCCGGCCACGCGTTCCGGTACCGCGCGGGACAGGGCCAGCAATCGCGTGATGGACTCGGGCAACCCAGAGTCGTCGAACTCGATGCCACGGGTCTCGCAGTACTCGAACGCGTGATCCAGGAAGACGAGCAGGCTGCTGTCCCATGCGCCCAGCCGGCTGGTGTCGAAGCGCATGCCGCGGCCCGTTCCGCCGATCCGCGCGGCCACTGGCAGCGCCGCCTCCTTCAGGGACTCGAACCGGGGCGCATCGTGCTCCAGGCGCCAGTCGCCACCCAGCACCACGAGGACACCGTCGTCACGCTGCCGGACGACTGCCAGCCCGAGGTCCGACGTCGCCGCCGTCGCCGCCGGACCGGGCACGGTCGTCCCCGGCATCGTCATCTGGGTAGCCAGAACCGGAACGTGCTACCGCTGCCCAGCTCGCTCTCCACGCTCACGTCGCCACCCAGCATCCGGGCGTATTCCCGCGCGGCGGCGAGGCCGATCCCCAGCCCGCCCGCCGCCCGCGTGGACGCGCCGTCCACCTGCCAGAACCTATCGAAGATCCGCGCGTGATGTTCGGGTGCGATGCCGATACCCGTGTCGCTCACAACGAAGACCACGCGGTCCGCCTCGCCGCATACACGCAGCCGGACCTCGCCCTGCTTCGTGTACTTCGTCGCGTTGCCGCAAAGGTTGACCAGGACCTGCCGCGCCTTGTCCATGTCCGTCGTCAGCTCCAGCGGGTCTTCGGGAAGCTCTATCAACATGGCCAGCCCCTTCGCGTTGGCCGCCGGCTCCACCAGAATCCCGGCGTCCTGCGCGATCATGCGGGCGTCCAGCGTATCGGCTCGGACCACGTCGTGGCCGCCGTCCAGCTTCGCGAAGCTCAGGATCTCGTCGATCATGGCCGCCAGGTGCCAGCCGCCGGCCTTGATCCTCTCGACCTTCACCGCCTGCTTTTCGCTCAGCGGGCCCACGAACTGGAGGAGGTCCGCGTAGCCCAGGATGGCGTTCA
>CAYXJH010000541.1:0-2029 GCA_964465415.1 uncultured Gemmatimonadaceae bacterium | reverse complement strand
CGCCGCCGCGCGGTCCGCCGGGGTCCGTTCGTTTGCCGTGGCCGGCGACCTGGCGGACCCCGACGCCGTCGACCGCCTGTTCCGGCGCGTGGTCGATGAGCTGGGCGGACTGGACATCGTGGTGGCGAACGCCGGCGTATGGCCCCCCCGGGGTGTGCCGGTCGCCGACATGACCGATGAGCAGTGGCGTCGAACCATCGCGGTCAATCTGGACGGGGTGTTCTACACCACCCGCGCGGCCGCAAGGATCATCGCGGACCACGGCCGCATCGTGATGGTGGGTTCCACCGCCGGACAGCGAGGTGAGGCGTACCACGCGGACTACGCGGCCAGCAAGGGAGCACTGAGCTCGCTGGTCAAGGGAGTGGCCATCGAGCTGGCGCCCCGAAATGTCACCGTCAACTGCGTCGCGCCCGGCTGGATCGACACCGAGATGGCCGCGCTCCCCTACTCCGACGGCGGCCGCGCCCGGATCGAGGCCACGATCCCGCTGGGCCGCGTGGCGACGGCCGAGGACGTGGCCGGACCGATCCTCTTCCTCTGCTCCCCGCTGGCGCGGCACATCACCGGCGAGGTGATGAATGTCAACGGGGGCTCGGTGCTGGCCGGTTGAGCGAGGCCATGGACCTGCGGCCACCGCCGGCCGTCGCAAGGATCGCTCATCGCCTGGAGGCGGCCGGCTTCGAGACGTGGGCCGTGGGCGGCGCGGTCAGGGACCGCGTGATGGGTCGCCCGACCGGAGACTGGGACCTGGCGACGCGGGCTCGGCCGCACGACATCGTCCGGGTGTTCAAGCGCACGGTCCCCATTGGGATCGACCATGGCACGGTCGGCGTACTGGACGGCGGAAAGCTCTACGAGGTGACGACGTTTCGCCGTGACGTGGAGACGTTCGGTCGCCACGCCATAGTGGAGTTCGCGGACCGCGTCGAGGACGATCTGGCGCGCCGGGACTTCACAATCAACGCGCTGGCATGGCATCCTCCCAGCGGTCGGCTGATCGATCCGTTCGAGGGGCGCCGAGACCTGGACGAAGGACGGCTGCGAACCGTGGGCGCCCCGGCCGACCGGTTTGCCGAGGACTACCTGCGGATTTTGCGCGCGCTCCGGTTCGCCGGCCTGTTCGATCTCGACATCGAGCCGGCGACCTGGACGGCCCTGACTTCAGCGGTGCCGAACCTCGATAGGCTCTCGGCCGAGCGCGTCCGTGAGGAGCTCCAGAAGGTCCTGACCCATACCCGGGCGGCCTCCCGGACCCTCGAGCTGTATCGCGTGTCCGGCGCTCTGGGCCGGCTCTTCCCGGAGCTCGCGGCGCTGGGAGGGGAGCAGGAGCGAGACGTGCCCTGGGACCTGTGGACGGTGACGATCCGGGCGGTGGACGCCGTGCCACCCTCTCGCATCACGGTTCGCCTGGCCGCACTCCTGCACGCTGTCGGCATGCCACCGGCGCGAACCCGCGATCTGCGTGGCGGTTGGCGCTACACGGGCCACGAAGTGTTGGGTGCTCGCAAGGCGGAGGACGTGATGCGTCGGCTCAAGAGCTCCAACGCGGAGGCGGAGCGCGTCACCCGGCTGGTCCGCAACCAGAACGAGCTGTTCCCGCCTGACGCCCCCGATCCGGTCATCCGTCGCTGGCTCCGGCACGTGGGCGTCGATTTGGTGGCCGACCTCTTCCGGCTCCGCTTCGCACGCTGGCGGGCCACGCACCCGGGTGGGGGCCGGCCGGATGATCTGCTCGAGCGCTGGGCCATGGCGCGGAGGGTCCTCCGGGCCAAACCGCCCCTCCGCGTGTCGGATCTCGCCCTCGGCGGACACGAGCTGAAGGCGCTGGGGCTACCGCCCGGACCACGCTACGGCGATATCCTGGACGATCTCCTCGATCGTGTCACGGACGACCCGGAGCTGAACCAGACGGACGTGCTGGAAGAGATCGTGCGTCGCGAGTGGCTCGATGAGTGACCTCGACCTGTTCGGCCGGAGCGCGGCGGGCCAAGGTGGGGAGCCGGGTGGCGCGCCGCCGGCCGGATCC
>CAYXJH010000540.1:0-2031 GCA_964465415.1 uncultured Gemmatimonadaceae bacterium | reverse complement strand
CGAGGGCGCATTCCAGCCCTGGCGATCGGCGGCTGCCCACGCGCCCAGGCCGGCCACGCCCGACCCCGACCCCATCGGTACGCCGACCCGGGAGGTCGTGCGGCCGGCGGATCGGACCGTCACCGCGGTCCCCGTCTCTCAGCCCGCCGCGGCTCCGGCACCGGCACCGGTGCCCCAGCAGTCGGCCATCTGGGTAGAGTTCCGCAACACGCCCATCGTGGACGTGCTCGGTATGTTCGCCGACTTCTCCGGCCGCAGCATCGTGCCGGGGCAGGGCGTGTCGGCGCAGGCGATCACCGCCAGCATCCAGGGCCAGCCGTGGGACGAGGCCATGCGGGCCATTCTGTCGGGCCAGGGCCTAAGCGCCCGTGAGCTCCAGAGCGGCATCATCATGGTGACGTCCCTCGAGCACCAGCGGCGAACCGAGACGCAGGAGGAGACGGTCACCCGCGCGTTCGCGCTGGAGTTCGTCGCGGCCGACTCGGTCGCGCCCCAGGTGCGGTCGCTCCTGGCCGAAGGCGAGGGGTCGACCGGGACCGTGGCGGTGAACAAGGCGACCAACACACTGATCGTCTCAGCGCGCCAGTCGGTGATCGAGCGGCTCGATGCCCTCCTCCCCGTCCTGGACCGGCGGACCCCCCAGGTGACGGTCAAGGTACGCATCATGTCCGTGAGCCGGACCCGGGCCCGGGACCTGGGGATCCGCTACGAACTCGTTGACGGCGCGGCCGATGGGATCACACGCATCGGCACGGATCCGATGATCGCTACACCGCCCCAGATCAGTCTGGCCGGCAACACCATCGCCGCCATCGGCAACGCCGCCGTCGACCTTCCCGATCCCACCTTCACCGCGGTCGCGTCACTGCTGCTCGGGCGCCACTCGCTGGTGACCTGGATCGAGGCGGCGCAGCGGCTCGAGCTCGCCGAGCTCCAGGCGGATCCCATCGTGACGGTGCTGGATCACCGGACGGCGCGGATCCACGTCGGTGAGCGGACCCCGATCCGCGTCGTCGACCCCGGCGCGGCCGGCGCCCAGGGGCCCCAGGCCCAGGTCCGGATCGAAGAGACGGGCGTGATCCTGGAGATCACCCCTCACGTGGTGGGCGACCAGGTCCTGATCCAGCTTCACGCGGAGCGGTCGTTCATCCAGCAGTTCACCTCCGACGGCCAGTTCGTCTTCGGCACGGCCGAGACCAACACCCAGATCCTGGTCGACGATGGGACCACCGCGGTCATCAGCGGCCTCACCACGACCGATCTGAGGCGGACCCAGACGGGGATTCCGGTCCTCATGAACATCCCGATCCTCGGGGCGCTGTTCCGCTTCGAGTCGATCCAGGACCAGAAGGAGGACCTGTTGATCATGGTTACCCCGCACATCGAGCGCGCTTCGCTGTGATGACCCTCGACGCCGCGCGCCGATTCCCGGGTGGGAGTTGACGCGCGGCCGTCGATCCAGCATGGTCCGAAGCCCCCGGCACCCGGGGGCTTCGTCGTTTTTGCACATCGAGGGTGCCATGCGCTTCTCATTCGAAACGGCCGGCGAGTCCCATGGCCGTGGCCTCATCGCCACGGTGACCGGCGTGCCCGCGGGGCTCGAGCTGATCGCGGAACGCGACATAGACGTAGACCTTCGGCGTCGGCAGGGGGGGTACGGCCGTGGCGGCCGTATGGCCATCGAGCAGGACCGCGCCGAGCTCTTCGCCGGGGTGCGCCACGGTGAAACCATGGGCGGGCCTATCGCGATCCTGATCCGGAACCGCGACTGGGACAACTGGCGCATCGCCATGGCGCCGGAGCCGCCCGCCGGGGAACCCACCGACCTCGATCTGCGCCGCGTGCGGCTGCCGCGGCCCGGTCATGCCGACCTGGTCGGCGTGCTGAAGTACCGCCGAACCGACGCCCGTGATATCCTGGAGCGCGCGTCCGCCCGGGAGACCGCGGCCCGGGTGGCCTGTGCCGCCGTCGCAAAGCGACTGCTCGACGAGTTCGGGATCCGCGTGGCGAGCTACGTCCGCTCGATCGGAG
>CAYXJH010000539.1:0-2041 GCA_964465415.1 uncultured Gemmatimonadaceae bacterium | reverse complement strand
GGACGCGCGGTCGGCGGCCGGTCTGCGATTCGGCGATGCACGGCTGGCCGAGCTGGCCGCCACCCACGCCGGCGGCTCGGCCACGGCCCTGCTGGCCGCCATCGAGGCAGCGGTCGAAGCCCACGCTGCGGACGCCACGCCGTTCGATGACCTCACCCTGTTGGCCATGCGCCGGGCCCCCGATACGTCGTGAATCGCGACCGGTTGCCGTGGCCGTCAGAATCCGTACTCGACGCCGAGCATCCAGGAGACGTCGGTGCGGAGGCCGCCACGGTTGAGCGGGAACATCGTGTTGGTGATCACGTTGAGTCCTACGGGCGTCACGAACTTGAACCCGAA
The DNA here is from genome assembly GCA_964465415.1 of uncultured Gemmatimonadaceae bacterium. Lineage (GTDB taxonomy): Bacteria > Gemmatimonadota > Gemmatimonadetes > Longimicrobiales > RSA9 > SLCC01. Next base: position 1,702 of record CAYXJH010000539.1, on the reverse strand, counting down.
AGACCCGCTCGCGAGGTTGTCGCGCCGGTTGGGGATCGAGCTAGTCTGGATCGTCCTCCTGTACGGGGCCTCGATCACCACCGGATCCGGCACCCTGAGCTTGCTCTGACCGACCTGGAGCTCGGTGACCAGGTCCACGGCCATGGTCATCCACGGCCAGGGCGTCTCGGTGAACCCGATGGTGGCGAGCACACCGTCGTTGAACGTGTCGCCGCCCCTCATGACGTAGCCGAGATTGAGGTGGGGCGAGAAGTCTCCGAGCTCGGACGAGACGACGCCGAGGACGCGCACGAACCGCTCACCCGATCCCAGCAGGTCCTCCTCGTCGCCCGTCGGGAGTCGTACGTCGCCCAACAGGCTGAAGACCGCCCCCTCCCGCTCCGCCACGGCGACCTTCAGCCGGACGGCCAGGTCCCCCAGGCCCGTGGCCGAGGCCTCCACCACGCGGGATGCGGTGAGCAGCGGGTTCTCCGGAGTACCCCCGAAGAAGTGGTTCACCTGACCCGGTCCGAACGGCACGAGCTGGGCCTGGCTGTGGCCCCGGAACGACGTGGAGACGATGGGCAGCGCCACGCCGACATCGATGCGGTCGGTCAGGCCGTATCCGAACACGAAGAGGAACGTGGTCACCCCGAGGTCGAGGTTCAGATCGAACTCGATCACGTCGTTCTCGAACAGCGGGACCCCATACCGGCTGCAGTCGTCCTGGAAGATCTGGTCGCAGTTGGGGAAGTTCGAGTTCTCGTGGGTGAACGTTAGCCGGATGGCGCTGAGGTCGACGCCGCGCAAAGACTTGAAGGCGAACCGGTTAACGCTGGCGCCGACCAGCATGCGTCCTCGTCCGAGGGTCTGACCCCTCTCTCCGAGGATGGGCCCGGGCGATACCGAGGTCGCGACGGGTACGCCCGCCTCGAACCGGTAGGTCACGCCGCTGCTCGTCGAGCTGACGGGGATGCTGGCGACGTTGGAGGAGATCGCGTTCGTGAGGAACGCGATGAGGGAGCCGTTGCTCTCGACGGCGGAGGGGATGAAGTGCCCGCCGTGCGCCTGGATCCCGGCCGGGTTGGTCGGGTTCGCCGAGCCGGACAGGAAGAGGGGCTCGGTCCCGTCGCCGAAGATGAAAAGCTGCCCGAGCTGATCCCGGAGCCCCTGGGCGGCCAGGGCCGGGGCCAGGGTCAGGAGCATCGCCAGCGCAACGGCGAGTGATCGCATGCATCCTCCTCGTAGTCGTCGGGGGGGTCCGGAGCTCGTCAGCGGATCCGCATGATCCGCCACGCTCCATCCTGCCTTCGCAGCGTCATGCCCAGGGTGTTGGTCCTCTCCTGCTGGCGCGTGTCCCGGTAGACGAGGGTCATCGCGACGGCAGCGTTCGCCTCGTCCCCGTCCAGGGTGAGGTTCCGGAGGGCGATCGAGACGCGCAGGTCCCGGACGTTGGCGAAGAATCCCGCCCAGTTCCGCTCCTCGTCGGCGCTCATGCCGGGGTAGAGCCGCCGGACGGCGGACAGGTCTTCGTCCTGAAGGGCGCGCGCGTAGGCTCCGAGCAGCGCCTCGATCTCGGGCCGTGCGGCCGCAGTAGGCGCCGGCGGTGGGGCCGCTTCGCGAACGACGAGCACGGCGGCGCCCGAGGCCTCACCACTCGTTGCGGTGATCGTCACCTCTCCGGCCGCCCGCTCCACCACCTCGCCCGCGGGCGAGACGGTGG
>CAYXJH010000538.1:0-2043 GCA_964465415.1 uncultured Gemmatimonadaceae bacterium | reverse complement strand
CGCGGCACCTATTGTGGCCTGATTTTTCTCACCAGCACGCGCAACGGCGAGCCCGAAGAATTCGCAAGCGATACGGCGAGCTGCGCGGGCTCCGTGTCCTTGAAGCGGCACACGGTCAGCAGCGCCCGTGCCCGCGGGTCTGCCGGCACGGGGGCGAGCAGCGGATCCCGCCGGGCGATCCCCGGCTGGATGAACCCGGCGGCGGTGGCCCGTTCGAGCCAGCGGACCGCCTGATCGATGTCGTTTGCCGTGGCGGCCCGTACCGCCTGGTCGTACAAGACGGCGGGATCGCCGAGGTCCGAGCGCGGGTCGGCGTCGAACTCCGTGAAGAGAGCGCGCGCTCGCTCGATCTCGCCGTCCGACCATAGCAGCGCGCCGAGAGCGACGCGGGTGTCATGGAGGGCACGACTCCCGGGCGATATTCGGTACGCCTCCTCGAGGTATGTCCGCGCCCGGGCCCGGTCGCCCGCGAAGAGGTGGGCCGCAGCGGCGTAGGTCAACGCAGCCGGCACGGCCGGGAACCGCGAGAGGAGTTCCTCGCCGTGCTCGATGGCGGCCGTGACGTCGCCTCGGAGGAGGGCGTTGTGTACCCCGATGATGCGGAGCCCGGGAAAGTCGGGCTGGACCGCGGCTCCGGCTTCCAGCTCCGCGTCCGACTCGGCGGTCATTCCCAGGAGCGCATAGCCGAATGAGAGATTGCCTCGATGATTCGCGGCCTGGCCGGGATCGAGCCGGAGCGCGTCACGGAAGTGCCGGATGGCCGACGGTATGTCCCCGGTGATCCCGCTCAGGATCGCGATGGCGCCGAGGGCGCCGGCGTCGTTCGGGCCGAGTCGCAGCGCCCGTTCCAGGCTGCTGCGAGCCTCGTCATAGCGCGCCACGAGCGTCAGCGCGGTGCCCAGCGCGACGTGGCCGGCCACCAGGCCCTCGTCCAGGTCGATGGCCTGCCGTGCGGCGACGACGGCCGAGTCCAGCCACCGGCGATCGTCGCCGAACCTGTTCACCCTGAGGATGTGCCCGGTGGCGAGCTGGGCGTGGGCGGCGGCGAACCCCGCATCGAGCGCGATGGCGCTGTTCAGGAACTCGATGGCGATCGCCAACGCGTCGGGGTGGCCGCGCCGCCCGTAGTCCAGGGCGCGCAGGTAGTACTCGTACGCTTCCGGGCTCCACGTCGGCTGCGTGTCGAGCCGGCGCCGCTCGGACCGGCTGAGCCGCGCCTCCAGCGCCGCGGTGATCTGGTGGGCGATGTCGCTCTGGACCTGGAAGATGTCGGCCAGGTCCCGGTCGTAGTGCTGGGCCCACACGTTTCGATCGGTGGACGCGTGCACGAGCTGGACCGACACCCGGATCCGCTCACCGTCGCGGCGGACACTTCCAGTGAGCACGTGCTCGGCCCCCAGCTCCCGGCCGATCTGACGGACGGCCAGCCCGGTGTCCTTGTACGCCATGGCCGAGCTCCGCGAGATCACGCGCAGGTCCTGGATCTGGGCCAGCGTCGTCAGGATCTCCTCCGTCAGGCCATCGGAGAAGAACTCGCTGTCGTCCGCCCCGCTCAGGTTGGCCAGCGGAAGGACGGCGACGGATCGCTCGACGTTCGCTCCGCTCACCCTGGAATACGTGGCCTGCGCCGCGGCGCCCGTGACCAGCAGGACCACCACCCCCACCGCCAGCGATCGCCAGCCGGGGCGTGATCCCGGCCCTGCCTGCCCTGGGGTACGGCGGATGCCGTGGCGAGTGAAGTCGAACACCCACGCCAGGGTGATGGCCACGGGGAAGCCGAGCAGCGCCAGGACCAGGACAAGCCGCGGGATCCACGCCGGTCCGTCCAGCAACGGGATGGTCGTGGCCACGACCTCGATGGCAACCCAGGCGCCGGCCAGGTAGAGCCCTGCGGCGCGGAGCACGCCCCGGCGGCGCGCCTCCCGGAGCCAGGAGCCGGGAGAGGCCGTCATGATGCCACCGCCTCCACGATCCGCTCGAAACGCGGGTGCCCCCGGAGCGCTTCCCAGAGCGGCGACACCCGGAGCGTGGAGAGCATGGGCG
>CAYXJH010000537.1:0-2045 GCA_964465415.1 uncultured Gemmatimonadaceae bacterium | reverse complement strand
AGCAGCTTGCGGGGCGTGCCGTCGGGCTTGGTCTCGTCGTAGGCGATGCGGCCGGGGAACCCCACGATCTTCTGCATCAGCTCCGCCACCTCCGCTATGCTGATGTCCTCGCCCAGCCCCACATTGACCAGAGGGGGCGGCGCGGCCTGCTCCATCAGGAACACGCAGGCGTCGGCCAGGTCGTCCACGTGGAGGAACTCGCGGCGCGGCTTGCCGGAGCCCCAGACGAGCACCTCATCGTCGCCGGCGACCTTCGCCTCGTGGAACTTGCGCATGAGGGCGGGCAGGACGTGGCTGGTCTCCAGATCGAAGTTGTCACCGGGCCCGTACAGGTTGGTGGGCATGACGCTCACGAAGTCGGTCTCGTACTGCCGGTTGTAGGACTCGCAGAGCTTGAGCACCGCGATCTTGGCGACGGCGTACGGCTCGTTGGTCGGCTCCAGCGGGCTGGTGAGCAGGTGGGCCTCACGCATGGGCTGGGGCGCCTCCCGGGGGTAGACGCAGGAGCTGCCCAGGTTCAGCAGGCGACGCACGCCGGTCCGGTGCGCCGCAGTCACCACGTTCAGGCCGATGCCCAGGTTCGACGTGATGAAGTCCGCCGGGTAGGTGGCGTTGGCCAGGATCCCGCCCACTTTCGCGGCGGCGAGGAACACGACGTCGGGGCGGGCGCGGTCGAAGAATCGGTCCACCGCGGCCTGGTCCTGGAGGTCCAGCTCGGAGCGGGACGGGACGAGCAGGTTGCGGTACCCGCCCGCTTCGAGCCGTCGGACCAGCGCGCTGCCCACCAGGCCGCGGGCGCCTGCCACGAAGATGGTGTCGTCGCGCTTCACGGGCTCACACCCCCACGCTGGGCGACGACATGACCGGCGTCCCGCAGCGTTTCTTCCTGCCGGGCCAGCTCCAGGTCGTGCGCGATCATCATCTCGACCAGGCCGCGGAACGAGACCTTCGGCTCCCAACCGAGCCGCTCCCTCGCCCGGGACGGGTCGCCGTGGAGCCGGTGCACCTCCGTCGGGCGGAAATAGCGTGGGTCGATCCGCACGTGCGTCTCCCAGTCCAGGTCCAGCAGCCCGAACGCCAGCTCCACCATCTCGCGCACCGTGTGGCTCTCGCCTGTGGCGACCACGAAGTCGTCCGGCTCGTCCTGCTGTAGCATCCGCCACATGGCCTCAACGTAGTCGCCCGCGTAGCCCCAGTCCCGCACGGCGTCCAGGTTGCCCAGGTACAGGTGCTCCTGGAGGCCGCGGCTGATGCGCGTGGCCGCGCGCGTGATCTTGCGGCTCACGAACGTCTCGCCCCGACGAGGCGACTCGTGGTTGAACAGGATCCCGTTGCAGATGAACAGATCGTACGCCTCGCGGTAGTTCACCGCGAACCAGTGGGCCGCGACCTTCGCCACCGCGTACGGGCTCCGAGGCTCGAACGGCGTCGCCTCGCCTTGCGGCGCCGGCGCGCCGCCGAACATCTCCGACGACCCGGCCTGGTAGAACCGGATCGTCGCACCGTGGGCCGCCGACACGTCCCGCACCGCGTCCAGCAGGCGCAGCGTGCCCAGGGCCACCACGTCCGCCGTGTGCAGCGGCTCGTCGAAAGACACCGCCACGTGCGACTGCGCTCCCAGATGGTACAGCTCGTCCGGCTCCGCCGCCTCCAGGACGCGCCGCAGCACGCCGCCATCGGACAGGTCGCCGTAATGCAGGAACAACCGCGCGCTCGGGTCGTGCGGGTCCTGGTACAGGTGGTCGATACGGTCCGTGTTGAACAACGAGGCCCGACGGATGATCCCGTGGACCTCGTAGCCCTTCGAGACGAGGAACTCCGTCAGGTACGAGCCGTCCTGGCCGGTGATGCCGGTGATGAGCGCGCGAGGCATGATCTGGGGCGGATTCCTTGAATCGGGTGAGAAGAACCGCCCAAGTATACGCGCGGGGCGGGCCCGCCTCAACGGTGTTTGTCCTCGTTGCTATTGTTTCCCGGGCCTGGAGCCCGTGGCCGTGCCCGAGTCCGTGCCCGGCATTCGCGCGCGAGGGGCGGGCTGGGGGGCA
>CAYXJH010000536.1:0-2047 GCA_964465415.1 uncultured Gemmatimonadaceae bacterium | reverse complement strand
AGCGCGACGGCGATAACGAGGGCGGCGGCCCGGACGATGGCGAGGGCGGTGACACGGGCGGCACCGGTGACACGGGCGGCACCGGTGACACGGGCGGCACCGATCATCGGGAGAACCCGGTTCGGTCGTTCAAGCGTGTCGGGCCGGGAGATCGCCAGACCTCCCGACTCACTCGTTCTCGGCGACGACGATGTCGTCACGCGACGGGCCCAGGAGCGCGAAAAGCTCGCCGGTCTCCCGCTCCGGGACCTGGTGGGCCTCCAGTGTCGCCGCGAAGATCTCCACCATCCGATCCCACTCCGCCGCCGACACATTGAGCCCCTCATGGGCATCGTCCATCGCCATGCCCGTGTACTCGCAGGGGCCGCCGCCCAGCTGACAGACCAGCGCCGTCACCTGGTACTTGATGTAGGGAGCGGTATCGGCGGTCTTCCGCTCCCGGACGATCGGGTTCGCCATGATCAGGGGGTCCGCCACGAAGTCGTCCACGAAGTCGCTTACCACCAGCGCGATCGCCGGCAATCCGCCCAGACGGTCGTACAGCGACGCATCCTCCTGCGCCGCCACCTGGGCGACGGCCGGACTGGCCAGGAACGGCGCGAGCACGAGAATCCCGATGAGGGCACGAACGGGGCTCGGGGCGAGTCGGGTCATACCATACCTCCTGCTCGAGGGGCGTGTGGACCCCCAGGGTAATGATCGGCTCGCGGCGAGGTCAAGGTAAATTCGACGCTGTGCTAGAGGCCGGAGGCGGCGGAGGCGGCGGAAGCGGTCGGGGTCGGCCACGGCGGCGACGGTGTTGGGAGGCGGGCCGGCGTCGTAGCGTCGGGCATCGGCCGAGATCCGGATTGTCACCAGGTTGAATGATCCCAACGGTCAGCAGCGGGCCCTATCTGGCTCGGCCGCAACGCGTTGCAACGTCCCCAGGAGACCTGGATCGTTCGCCTTGCTCAGGATCCGGTCGGACGGAGATATGGTCCAGCGGCTCGGGTCAACCGGTCTTCGTGGTCACCATGATGACGCCGCCGGCGTGGCCGGTGCCAAAACGGTTGGTGGCGTCCGACGCGTTGAGGTAGCGGAGCAACGATACGTCGTGGACCTGGACGCGTCGGAGGAAGTCGGGGCCGCCGACGCGGGTGCCGTCCATGTAGATGATGACCTGGCCGGCGCTGGGCCGGGTGAGGCTGATCTGGCCGCGGTCACGGAGCCAGTTCGGCCGGAGGGCGCGGATGGCGTCGAGCACGTTGTCGTAGTCGCGAACGACGAGGTCGCTGGACGTGAGCTGGTCGGGCCCGGAGGAACGTGGCCGCTGCTCGGCGTCCACCGAGCTGGCTCCGCAGCCGAGGAAGACGAGGACGACGGAAAGTGGAAGCAGCCGTTGGTGCCTCATGCGCCACTCCTTGGGAAGAAACCGCCCGTCTGACTGTCCTATCCTGCCACGAATCGGGCCCGGAGGCAACAGGCACGTGGCGAGGCCCTGGCTGGCCGGGATCAGCGGTCCCGCGTTGTCTCCAGCCAGGCGGCCATGAACGGGTCCACCAGGCGGTAGCGCGTCGGCTCCTCCATGTCGCGGCGCAAGAGCTGCCGGTCCTGGAGACCGGCCAACGCCACCTGGACACTGGCGGGCGAGATGCCGAACCGTCGTGCGACGTCGCCGGATTGCAGTCTCAAGCCCTCCAGCTCGATGGCCGCCTTGAGCGTCTTCCGCTGATTGGTGGTCAGCGAGATCCACTGCTGCATATACGCGGGATCGTCGCCGCGGACGATATGATTCACGGCCCGGTCCACGGTCGCGGCGTCCAGGCGGGCACCGGCGCCTCTGGAGCCGAGGAGCTCCCACACCTCCCCCGCGAGCCGCTGGACGTTGTGCGGAACGGAGTCGGAACGGGCCAGGATCCGGGCGCACGCACCGTCGTCCAGCTGGAAGCCGGCGCCCCGGTACGCGCGCTCGAGGAAATCCAGGAACGCCGTTTCGGGCGCCGGCCCGAGGACGATCCGCCAGTCGATCCCGCAGAACGGCCGGCCCCGGCCCGACGTCCGCGACGCC
>CAYXJH010000535.1:0-2050 GCA_964465415.1 uncultured Gemmatimonadaceae bacterium | reverse complement strand
ACCGCGGTGGACCCTGAGTATGCGACGCGCAAGGGCCGCCGCGCCGACGGTCGCAACCTCCGCCCGCGCCTCCTCGACCGTCACCCCAGCCGCGATACGCCCTACGACGCTGTGGAAGAGCTGGGGGGACGTGAGCTGGTCCGGGAAGCTCACCGCCGGCGCCATCGCCTGCGGGAACCACAGGTCGGCCTCGCCGGTGAGTCCGCGGAAGCCGGGGGGTGCGACGCCGATCACGGTGAGCGAGACGTCGTTCAATACGATCCGATCCCCCACCATTCCAGGATCGGCGCCGAAGTGCCGGGTCCAAAGGTCGTGGGTCAGGATCGCCACCGGGTACGCACCGGGTACCGAATCCTCCCCTGGAGCGAAGCCACGGCCCGGCGCGGGCTGGACCCCGAGCAGCGACAGGTACGAGGCCGATACCATTTCTGCCCGAACTCGCGCCGGTCCTCCCGCGCCGCCCGCCAGATTCACGTCGTCCGCGTAGAACGCCGCGAGCTCGGAGAGCGTGCTCAGCTCCGACCGCAACGCCTCAAACTGAGGATACGACCACCGCAACGGGAAGGGCGATGAACCCGGGCTCGTCCGGACCTGGTGCACCACCACGAGGCTCCCGGCGTCGGGGAAAGGGAGCGGGCGGAGAAGATTCGCGCTGATCACGCTGAACGCCGCCGCGTTCACGCCGACCCCCAGCGCCAGCATCAGCACCGCCGCCACCGTGAAGCCGGGGCTCCGGCCCAGCGACCGGGCCGCGTGAAGCGCCTCGATCCGAAGCTCCTCCAGCGGCCCCAGCCCACGAGCTTCCCGACCCGAGGCCTTGTGGCGCTCCACGCTGCCGAACTCCAGTCGCGCGCGGCGCAGCGCTTCGGCCGGCGTCAGACCCGCCGCCTCCAAATCCTCCGCGCGCCGCTCCACGTGGAATCGGAACTCCTCCTCCATGTCCGACTCGAAATCGGACCTGCGACGCAGCACCCGCCAGAATGAACGCGCGCGTGACACAAGCCCCACCTCAGACCTCCCCTCGTGGCGCGGCGAGAACCAGCGCCATGGCCGACGCGAGACGGTTCCAGCTCGCGGCCTCCTCACCCAGTCTACGCCGCCCGGCCGCCGTCAACTGGTAATACGTCGCCCGCCGATTGTTCGCCGACGTGCCCCACTCGCTCTCGATCACACCCTGGTGCTCCAGCCGATAGAGCGCCGGATACAGCGCCCCCTGCTGGACCTGTAGCGCCCCGCCCGAGATCTGCTCCAGACGCAGCAGCACCCCATACCCATGCAGCCTCCCCAACGAGACCGCCGTCAGGATCAGCAGGTCCAGCGTACCGGGAAGCAGTTCGGCCGTCTCCGTCATCGCCTCTCTCCTAAGCTGGTCAGGTGAACGTACCGACTTCGCCCAAGCTGTCAAGGGGAGGAACTACGAACTACGAATTACGAACTCGAACTACGAACTACGAATTACGCGGCTGGGTGGCGCCAGTGGTCGATCAGGGTGCGGGCTACGGAGCGGGGGGTGGGAAGGTCCATGTCGCCCGATCGGAGGCGCGCGTCGAGCTCGTCGCGGGTGAACCAGGCGGCGGCCTCGAGCTCGTTGTCGCCGGGCACGATTGAGGAGGTCTCGGCTTCGGCGGTGAAGGCCAGCATGAGGGTGCCGGGAAAGGGCCAGGGTTGGGACTCGACATAGCGGAGACTGTCCGGGCGCAGGCGGACCCCGGTTTCCTCGACCACTTCCCGGGCCACGGCGTGCTCAGCCGACTCGCCCGGCGAGACGAACCCGGCGATGACCGACCAGCGTTTCGGTGGCCAGTCCACCTGGCGTCCCAGCAGGATGCGTTCGCCGTCGGTCACGCGCATGATCACTGCGGGATCGACGCGAGGGAAGGCGAGGGCGGCGCAGGCGGGGTTGGCGCACTTGCGGGAGAGGCCGTCGGCCGCCGCCGGCGAGGCGTGACCGCAGCGGCTGCAGTAGCCGTGGGTCTCATGCCAGGTGGCGAACGCCCGGGCCCGGGCCAGCAGAGCCCAGTCCGGGTCCGGAATCAGGCCGGCGACCTGA
>CAYXJH010000534.1:0-2052 GCA_964465415.1 uncultured Gemmatimonadaceae bacterium | reverse complement strand
GTCCGCGACCCCGACCGACCCGCCGGCTGTCGAGGAGCCGAACGACCCGATGGAAGCGGCGGCGCCTGACGCCGAGAAGGCGCCTCCGACCGAGGACGTGGGGACCGAGGACGTGGGGACCGAGGACGTGTCGGCCGCCGCGGGGGAGGAGCCGGCTGGGTCGGCCGCCTCCGGTCCCGACGCCGAGGAGGGCGAAGGGAAGGCGGAAGTGTCGGCGGCCACCGAGACGGCCGATCCCGAGGCCGAGGCAGGTGAGCCGAAGACGACGGCCAGTTTGGAAGCCGAGCCCCCGGAGGCCGAGGCCCCTGAGGCCGCTGCCGACGAGGAACCGGCGGCGGACGTCGAGGCGCCCAGGAAAGCGCCGAAGGCGCGCAAGAAGGGCGACGAGGCCGGGCCGGACACGAAGGAGGAGTAGACGGGCAATGGTAAAGGACCCGGCGTACCTGGTGGTTGGACATTTGAGCAAGGCCCACGGTACGCGGGGCGAGCTTCTGGTCTGGACGCTCACAGACCGGCCGGACGAGGTGTTCGAGCCTGGTCGCCGGCTGGTGCTGGGCGATGATGCTGGTGCCGTCGTGGACGAGAGTGAAGCCGTCGTGGTGGAGGCGAGTCGGCCGTTCAAGAAGGGCGTCCTGGTCCGGCTGGTCGGCGTCGCGGACCGCAGCACGGCGGAGGCGCTGGTGACGCGCTATCTGCTGGTGCCGGCGGGCGAGCGTGGTGAAGCAGAGGAGGGGGAGGTCTTCTACCATCAGCTGCTGGGGCTGAGCGTGGAGACGGTGACCGGCGACGAGGTAGGGCGAGTCCGCGAGGTGTATGAAACGGAGCCAGCGCACCTGCTCGAGGTGAAGGGAGAAGGAAAGGCGCACCTGATCCCTTTCTCTCGCGAGATCGTCCGGTCGGTGGACGTGAAGGCGGGTCGACTGGTGATCGAGCCGCCGGAGGGGCTGCTCGAACTGTAAGAGGGACGGGGCGAAGATGCGGATCAACATCGTGACGATCTTCCCGTCCTTCTTCGAAGCGCCGTTGTCGGTGAGCATTCCCGCGCGTGCGGCGGCGAGCGGCGTGGTGGACTATCGGGTCGTAGACCTCCGGGACTACGCGCACGACCGCCACCGGACAGTGGACGACTATCCGTATGGTGGCGGGACCGGTATGGTGATGAAGCCGGAGCCATTCTTCGAGGCCGTGGAGGACCTGGCGCCAGAGGGTCCGATCGTGCTGCTGTCGGCGCGCGGTCGGCGCTTCGATCATGGGGATGCCGTGCGGCTGGCAGTCCAGTCGGAGCTGACGTTGCTGTGCGGGCACTACAAAGACGTGGACCAGCGGGTGGCGGACGGGCTGGCGACGGAGGAGCTGTCGCTGGGGGATTTCGTGCTCAGCGGCGGTGAAGTGGCCGCGCTGGCAGTGACGGACGCAGTCGTCCGGCTGCTGCCGGGGGCGCTGGGCACCCACGAGTCGGCGGCGTCGGACAGCTTCTATGATGACGGGCTGCTCAGCCCACCGTCGTATACGAGGCCGGCGGAGTATCGGGGACTGACCGTCCCCGAGGTGTTGCTGTCGGGCGATCACGCGCGGGTAGAGGCGTGGCGCCGGGACAGGTCGGAAGCGCTGACGCGCGAGCGTCGGCCGGATCTATGGGAGCGACGCGAACGGGGGTAGCGTTATGGACATTGTGAAGCAGATCGAGAACGAGCAGCTGCGGGACGGGCTCCCGACCTTCGATCCGGGCGACACGTTGCGGGTGAACGTGCGAATCCGCGAGGGTGAGAAAGAGCGGATCCAGGCGTTCGAGGGCGTGTGCATCGCGCGCCAGGGCGCCGGCGCCGCCGAGACGTTTACCGTCCGGAAGGTCTCCGCTGGGATCGGCGTGGAGCGGGTTTTCCCGGTGCACTCGCCCATGCTGGAGTCCATCAAGGTGGTGCGGCGAGGCCGCGTCCGGCGAGCCAAGCTGTACTACCTGCGGGCCCGGCGGGGCAAGGCGGCGAGGATCCGGGAGAAGCAGCAGCGCTGAGCCGGCCGCACCGGTGGCCTCGGCACGGGACGCCCGACGCA
>CAYXJH010000533.1:0-2055 GCA_964465415.1 uncultured Gemmatimonadaceae bacterium | reverse complement strand
TGACTGGCTCGCCGATCGCTGCGACCCACGGTAGAGTTTCCCGCCGCTCGGCCCCGGAGGCCGGCGTCGCAGGCTGTGCGACGTTCCGCGGGCCGGTTACCTTTCGCGGCGGGAATGATCCCCGTAGAGACAGAGATTCCAACCCGTAACGGATCGAGCGAATGGGAACCCAGGGTAACTCCACGGATATCGTGTTCCTCTCAGGCCGGCGAACGCCTTTCGGGACGTTCGGTGGCACCCTGAAGGGGCATTCAGCCACAGAGCTCGGAGCCATCGCGGCGCGCTCGGCCCTCGACGAGGCCGGTATGGACCCGGCCCGGATCGATCACGTCGTCTTCGGCAACGCCCTCCAGACGTCGGCCGACGCGATCTACCTGGCGCGGCACGTGGGGCTCCGCGCCGGTGTCCCGCAGGAGGCGCCGGCCATGACCATCAACCGGCTGTGTGGGAGCGGGTTCCAGGCGATCGTGAGCGCCGCGCAGGAGATCATGCTGGGGCAGGCGGACGCCTGCCTGGCGGGAGGCGCGGAGTCCATGAGCCAGGCACCCCACGTCGTGCGCGGCGCCCGGTGGGGCGAGCTCCGGCTCGGGGAGGCAGGGGGCCACCTGGAGGACATGCTGTGGCAGGCGCTGACCGACACCCAGTGCGACCTGTCCATGGCCCAGACGGCCGAAGAGCTGGCCGGGCGCTACGACGTCACACGTGAGGCGGCCGACCGGATCGCCTACGAATCCCAACAGCGCGCCTCCGCGGCGTGGGAAGGGGGACGTTTCGACGCCGAGGTCGTGCCCATCACGGTCCGCACGCGCAAGGGCGAGATGGAATTCCGCGCGGACGAGCACATGCGGCCGGATACGTCGCTGGAAGCGCTGGGCGCTCTGCGGCCCTACTTTCGCAAGGATGGCCTGGTCACGGCCGGCAACGCCAGCGGGATCGGAGATGGCGCGGCCGCGGTGGTCATCGCGAGCGGCCGCTGGGCTGAAGAGCACGGCCACCGACCCCTCGCCCGCCTGGTCTCCTGGGGCGTCGCGGGCGTGGACCCGGAGATCATGGGAATCGGTCCGGCGCCGGCGAGCCGCAAGGCGCTGGCGGCCGCCGGCATGACGATGGACGAGATGGACCTGGTCGAGGTCAACGAGGCCTTCGCGCCCCAGGTCGCCGCGGTGGCGCAGGAGCTGGAGCTGGACATGTCGAAGACCAACGTCGATGGAGGCGCGATCGCGCTGACCCACCCGCTGGCGGCATCCGGCACCCGGATCACCGTCCACCTGATCCACGAGCTCCGCCGCCGGGGAGCCCGGTACGGCCTGGGCTCCGCCTGCATCGGCGGCGGGCAGGGGATGGCCGTGGTCGTGGAATCAATGGCCTGATCGTCCCGTGGACCGACCCACTCCGCCGCCCGGGCCCGAGCGCGACATCAGCCGGAGCGATCTCCAGCTCGTAATCCGGCGGGCCGCCGAGCTGTACACGCGCGATGCGGAGGCCGACGATCGGCTCACGGAGGCGGAGGTCCTGCGGGTCGCCGAGGAGCTGGGCCTTCCAGGTCGCTACGTCCGGCAGGCGCTCTACGAGCTGCCGGCCTCCCCGACTCCCGCCGGCCGGCTGGATCGCTGGTACGGACCCGCCCACGTGCAGGGCACGCGCGTGGTGCCCGCCGCTCCGCCGCGGGCGATGGACCGACTCGAGGAGTATCTCGTCACCCGGGAATACCTGCAGCTCGTACGACGCCACGGCGCCCGCGCCGCCTTTGTGCCCGCCGATGACGCGATCTCCAGCTTCGTCCGCGCACTCCGCCGGCCGGGGCGCAACTGGCACATCGCGCGGAGCCGCCGTGTCCTCGTCGAGGTTCGACCGATGCCCGACGAGGAGAGCCATGTCCGCATCGAGCTGGACGTGGGCAAGCAGCGAGCGAGAACGCTGCGGGCGAGCATCGCCGGGGGCGTCGCCATCGGGGTCCCGGTCGCCGCGCTGATCGCCGTCCCCATCGGGGCTGTCGCGTTCGACGCGGCCGGGGGCGCCGCGGCGTCCGCAGCCGCCGTCAGCACCGGCCTGAGC
>CAYXJH010000532.1:0-2057 GCA_964465415.1 uncultured Gemmatimonadaceae bacterium | reverse complement strand
CGGTGGTCGAGGATCCACCCAAGGATCTTCACCCGGTCGATTCCGACCTTCCCGACGTTCAGATCCTGTACCTCGCCGCATCCCGGGTAGAGCCGTCCGGCGCGGATCCGGTCGCGCCCAGAGGGAGGGAGTGGGGTAGCGCGGTCCACCGGGCGATCGAGGCGGCGGCGCGCGGTGCGGGGTCGGACCTGCTGCCGGCCGTGTGCCGGGCCGCCCTGGTGGAGTTCGACCGGCCGATCGATGCGGAGTCGGGTGAGCCCGCCGAGCTCGCCGAGCTCGTCTCTCTGGTCGAGGCCATGGTGCGAGATCCGCTGTGGGAGCGGGCGAAAGCAGCCCGTCGTGTCCTGGTCGAGGCGCCGTTCAGCCTTGCCGTGACCGCCGACGAGGCGCGACGCCTCGGCATCGTGGACCCCGCGGAGACCGAGATCCTGGATGGCACGATCGATCTCGCGTTCCAGGACCAAGACGGCCGGTGGACGGTGGTCGATTTCAAGACCGACGCCCGCCCGGACACGAAGCGCCAGCGGCTGTACGAACGTCAACTGCGGCTTTACGTCAACGCGTTCGGCCCCGTCACCAACCGCTGAATCAGGCCGTCGATATCGGGGCCATCCCCGGCCTCGAGCCGCAGCGTCGCGCCGATCTCGCCCGGGGTGAGCGGTTCGTCGTCGCTCAAGTGACCGCGGGCGCTGAGGTATGCGCGAAGCTCTTCGGCCTGCGCAGCGCGGAACCGGGCGACTCGACCCTCCATGAGCCCGTCTATGAGGGCGGCGCCGTTGCCGTCCAGCTCCTCACAGAGCGCGGCGACGCGATCCAGGAAGGTCTCGCTGACCGCCCCGGAATCGACCAGCGCCCGCCGGTCGACCGGGCGGCCCCGACCTCGCCGCCAGAGCTGGCGGAACCTGTCGCAGAGCGCGGCCGCCCGGCCCACGTCCTGGATATTCGGCTCGAGCGCTCCGGCGAGCAGCGGGGCACCGTCGGCACCGGCAAGGTGCTCCAGCTGGCCCCACCTGGAGACACCCAGGGTCAGGAGCTGGTGGAGCGCGGCCGGGTCGTCCACCAGATACCAGAGGTGGAGGCCGCCGACGCCGTCGGCCCACGGGTCGAACGGAGGCACGGATAGGGCGCGGCCGTAGTCGGCGTGGCTCATGTCCCCCGGCGCCGGCGGGGCGAGGCTCGTCGGGCCCGGCCAGTCGATGACGCAGCCCTCTCGCACTGCATCCCCCTCCAGGATCCCGCGGATGCACCAGTCCACGGGGCGGTGGTTGGTGTCGGGTTGGGCCTCGAGCCGGTGCCGCCACTTCACCAGCTCGTCCGCCTGCGCGGTGAAGTAGAAGACCTGGCGACCCTCGCGGGCCAGGGCCAGGGCGGTGTCGATGATCGCGGTGGCGCGTTCGTCGTCGGAGTTCGCCAGGATCTCATCCAGAAGCAGGGGTAGCGCGGCACCCGCTTCCCGGGTCTCGACGAACGCCACGCGAACGGCCAGGAGCAATTGTAGCCGGGTACCCGAGGACAGCTCGTCGAGGGAGTGGCCCCGGTGCATGGTGTGGTCATACGCCCGGAAGGCGGCGTGATCCCCATCCTCCATGTCGAGGCGATAGCGTCCACGCGTGATCTTGCCGAACAGGTCGCGCGCACGATGAAACACGGCAGGTCGGTTCCGGTCCCGATCCCGATCATCCAGCCATTCGACCAGGGCGGCGCCGATCGCCGCTTCCACGTCCCGATCGCGTCGCTCCGCAAGCTCCGCCCGTGCCTCGGCAACGGCCGCCAGGGCGTCCTCCACGTCGCGCTTCCTGCGGGCATCGGAGACCCTGGCCTCGATCCCCGCGATCCGCATCGCCAGCTCCCGCTCCTCCTGCGTCGCCTGCTCCGCCGAGCGCTCAGCCCGTTCCAG
Source organism: uncultured Gemmatimonadaceae bacterium (assembly GCA_964465415.1). Taxonomy (GTDB): domain Bacteria; phylum Gemmatimonadota; class Gemmatimonadetes; order Longimicrobiales; family RSA9; genus SLCC01. Next base: position 160 of record CAYXJH010000532.1, on the reverse strand, counting down.
CTCCAACACCGAGGCACGCTTCAGCTCGGCTCCCGGGACGCCCGCTCCGGTGACCCCCCCTGCGCCATCCAGTAGCTCGGCCAGTGACGCGGCGGCAGCGGCGTGCTCGCGCCGGGCCAGCTCCATGTCCGAGCGCGCCCCGCGGAAGGACTCGAGGCTT
>CAYXJH010000531.1:0-2058 GCA_964465415.1 uncultured Gemmatimonadaceae bacterium | reverse complement strand
GACCTGCTCCAGGCGCGCGTTGGCCAGGAACGTGGCGGTCGACACCTGCTTGCCCTCCTGGATGCCCCAGGCAGCCAGCGGAATGGCCGAGGCCAGCGCCACCAGGCCAATGGCCACGATGGCGGAGGCCACCAGGATCTCCACGAGACCCAGGCCGCGCTGGTCGGACGCTGCGGCGCGCGATGCGATGCTGCGCATGTCTAGCCCTCCTACGGGCCGATGCTCACTCGACCGGACGCCGCGAGCGCGACCTGCCGCGTCTTGCCCGACTGGGTGTCGGTCACGGTGTACGTCGCTCCGGGTGTCGCATTGCCCAGGTAGCTGAACAGCGGGTCGGCGCTGGTCGTGAGCGTGATGCCAGCCGGAACCGCGATGTGTCCCGCAGCCGTGGTGCCTGGCCCCGTCCAGACGTCTCCGGTGCAGCTGGCCAGGCGGTATTGCAGCGCCGTCACCGATGGCACCTGGACACAGACGTTGTGGTTGGTCGAGATGGCGAGCTGCCGCGCCCGGTTCAGCACGGTTGCAACCTCCTGGGCCGCTGCGCGAACGCGCGCACTCTGCAGGTAGGTCAGGAAGTAGGGGGCGGAGATCGCCGCCAGGATCCCGATGATGGCGACCGCGACAAGCAGCTCCGCCATCGAGAACCCTCCCTGGGCAACCGTCGACCTTCTTGGAAGCTGTCTGATCATCGGCATGTGCCTCTGGCTCCCGAGAGAGCCTGTCACTTGCCTGTCTAGCAATGTCTGCGCCATCCGGCTCGCGCCGCCATCCTGCCGCTGGAGAGAGCAGGATCGGCGCCAGGCGACGAGCCGGATCGAGCACGGACGAGGCAGATCGTGGTCGCTTCCGGCCGCTGTCGGCCGGCTTCGGGGTGGTGCGGCCATCGCATCGTCGGGGCCCGGGTGTCCCTGGAACCGACGGGATCCGTCACAGCCGCTGACAGAGCCGAGCGGCCTGGGCGTCCGGCAGGGCCAGGAACGCTGCCCTCCGGGGTCGGCCCCCGCCGGTGAAGGCGGGCGGGCTCCGCAACGAGACAGCGGGATCTGCGGCGTGGTCGGCCTATGGCAGCATGGCGCCGAGGTACCACGCCAGGAGGTCCTCGCCCCACAGGAGGCCGACGGCGCCTCCCAGGGCGAGGAACGGGCCGAAGGGGACGGGGTCCTTTCGCCCCTTGCGGCCGGCGGCCAGCAGCGCGACGGCGACGAGCCCCCCGGCCAGCACGGCGAGGAGGATGGACAGGAGCACGAGCTGCCAGCCGAGAAAGGCGCCCAGCATGGCGCCGAGCTTCATGTCCCCGCCTCCCATGCCGCCCCGGCTGGCGAGGATGATCACGAAGAAGAGCCCCCCGCCCACGAGGATCCCGAGGAGCGAAGGCAGCCATCCGACGCCGCCCGGGAGCAGGCTCGCGAGGAAGCCGACGGCGATGCCGGGCACGCTGATGACGTCCGGGATGATCTGGTGATCGAGGTCGATGACGGTGATCGCGACCAGGGCGGCCATCAGGGCGAGGCTCGGCAGCAGGTCGATGGAGGGACCCCGCCGGAAGTACGTGAGGACGAAGAGCCCCGCCGTGGCCGCCTCCACGAGCGGGTACCGCCACGCGATCGGCTGGCGACAGGCCCGGCAGCGGGCCCGGAGCAGCAGGAACGACACGACGGGCAGGTTGTCGTACCAGGCGATCTGGCGGCCGCAGCGAGGGCACGCGGATCGAGGGCGCACCAGGCTGCGCCCCTCGGGCAGCCGCGCGATGACGACGTTCAGGAAGCTCCCGATGACCAGCCCGAGCAGGGCCAGCCCGCCAGCGGTCAGGGCGGTCGTCGTCACCGGGTGATCGGGGCGCTCAGGGCGCGCAGGCGCCGCTCCGCGCTCGCCAGGCCGGCCTGGTGTATCGGAGTCGGGTGCCAGACGGCCCGCAGCGTCTCGCCATGGCGCGCCCACACTGCCCGCGTCTCGGCCGGGCCTTGCGCCATGGCGATCTCGGCTGCACCCTGCTCAATGTAGGTGTCCTCGAACCCTCACGGCGGCGAGGTAAGGTCAGTAGGTGTGTAAACGAAGAGC
>CAYXJH010000530.1:0-2062 GCA_964465415.1 uncultured Gemmatimonadaceae bacterium | reverse complement strand
CGGCCAACAGCCGCTGTTGCACCCGGTCGCGCATGTGCGCGGCCCCGTGCTCGCTTCGCTGTCGGTCACGCCCGGTGACGCGGACGTGCCGCGCGGTGCCGTACTTTCCGTGGAGGTGACCGCGCCGTCCAGGGCCCAGGTCACGCTGGAATGGCAGGCGTCCGGCGATGTTCCTCGCCGCGATCGCCTTTCCGTCCAGGATGACCGGGCGATCGGCGCGATCGGGCCCGTAGAGGCGGAGGTCACCTACCGGGTCCGCGCTCCGGACGGCGCCGTAAGCGGACCATTCCACGTTCGGCCCGTGGATCCGTTGCTGCTGGCGGGGCTCGGCATCGAGCTGGTCTACCCGCGGCACATGGCCCGGGAGTCGGAACGGATCGAGGGGGAGGTGTCGTCGCTCTCGCTGCCGGAGGGTACTCTGTTGCGGGTCCGGGGTCGGGCGACCCGGTCACTCGCGGTCGCCGCGTTCCAGAGGGCGGGGGGAACGGAGCGTGTTGGTGCCACGGATGGCCCGGCATTCTCCATGGAATGGCGACTGACCCCCCTTGATGCGGGGCTGTGGGAGCTGCTACTCCGGGATGAAGCCGGGGCGGACGCCGTTGGTACCTCATTGCGTATCGCCATCGAGCCCGACGCTGCGCCCCGGGTCCGCGTAGTGGTGCCCGGCTCCGATACCCTGATGCCGCCGACACTCCGCCAGCCGATCGTTGCGGATGCCGTGGATGACCACGGGCTGGTGGCCGCTGCCCTGGTCTACCGCCGGATCGGCGCGACCGGACGGCGGGGGCGGGAGGTGAGGTCGGAGCTCGCTGTGCCCCCAGGCCAGACGCGGGCGGTGATCCGCGGGGTTCTGGACGCCACCGCGGAGACTGTTTCAGCCGGTGACGCCATCGAATACCACGTGGAGGTGCGCGACAACGCGCCCGGCGGCCAGATCGGGCGGTCCGCCACCTACCTTCTGCGACTGCCGAGCATGGCGCTGCTCCGGGAACAGGCCCGCCGCGGCGCGTCGGACCTGCTGGCGGACATGGAGCGGACCGTGGTCAGGAGCCGGGAGTTGGACCGGGCTACGCGGGACCTGGCAAGACGCGGGTCCAGGGGAGGGCCTGCGCCGACTCGTCAGCGGGGGGCGAGTCCAAGCGAGGCCTCCATGCTGGAGTTCGACCGCGCCGCCGAGCTGAATCGTCTTGCCGCCGACCATGAGGAGATGAGCGGCGAGGTCCGTGCGCTCCAGGAGCGGCTGGAACAGCTTCGGGACGCGATCGACCGGGCCGGGCTCCGGGACTCCGAGCTGCAGCGACGTCTGGATGAGCTGCGCGAGCTTCAGCGTCGCCTGTCCTCCGAAGACCGGGAGCGGGCTACCGAGGCGCTGAGGGCGGCAGCCGAGGCCCTCGATCCGGAGGCCGCCGCCGCCGCCATCGCCGAGCTGGTGCGCCGACAGGAGGAGATCGACCAGCTCATGGACGAGAGCCTCGCCCTGCTCCAACAGGCGGTCGTGGACCAGGAGATGGCCGCGCTCGCTCGCGAAGCGCAGGAGATCGTTGCGGAGCAGGAGCTGCTCGCCGCCACAATGAGGGAGGAGCTCGGGTCCGGGGCGGATGCGCACGGCGAGGAGCTGGAGCCGGCGGACTCGGGGGACGCGGAGAGCCCGACGATGGCCGCGGCGGGGGACTCCGACGCTCCACCCGCGGAGGGAGCGGACGGTGACGGTTCCCGTGGCGAAGACCAGGCGGATGGAGGGGCCGAAGGAGGGGAGAATGCAGGGGCGGACGGAGGAGAGGAAGCAGGGGAGCGGCGCGCCGGACAGCAGGACGAGCTGGCGGAGCGAACGCGTCGCCTGACGGGCCTGCTGGAATCCCTCCAACGCCAGCTGCTCCAGATGGGTGATTCCGAGTCCGCGAGCCAGGCCGGTTCGGCCAGGGAGAAGGGGGAGTCCGCGCAGGAATCGATGCAGGACGCGGCGGATCAGGCCCGGCAGAATGATGGCGACGCGGCGGCGCAGAGCGGGGAGCAGGCGGCCGGCGATGTCGCGGCCGCGGCGCAGGCGCTGGAGGAGGCGCGA
>CAYXJH010000529.1:0-2079 GCA_964465415.1 uncultured Gemmatimonadaceae bacterium | reverse complement strand
GGCCGCAGGACGGGGCGGTCGCGGCCGCCGCGCTCGGCGAGCTGCTCAGCGACCGCGGCGACCACGCGGAAGCGATCGCCGTGCTGGAAGAAGCAGCCCGCCTGCACGGGGAGGAGCCTACGCCGGGGCTGGCCCGGACGCTGCTCACGCTGGCCGGCACCAACTTCTACGCAGGCAATTACGCGGTCTCGGATTCGTTGAACCGGAAGGTCCTCGAGCTGTATCACCGGCTCCATGGCCCCCGCCATCCCCGGGCGGCGGACGTACTGATCAACCTGGGCGCCATCCATTTCGAGCAGGGCCGGTACCCGGACGCGGAGTCCCTGTACCGTGACGCCCTGTCGATCAAGCTCGAGTTCTTCGGGGAGGACCACCATCAGATCGCGGCGAACCGGACCATGCTGGGGCGTGCCCTGGTCGCGCAGGAGCGGTACGAGGAGGCGCTCACCGAGATCGAACCGGCACTACGCATCCGGGAGCGCGTATTCGGCGGTATGCACCCGGCCGTGGCGTCCACCCTGAACGAGATCGGGATCGTCCGGCTCTCCGCCGGAGACCTACGCGGCGCGGAATCCAGCTTCCAGCGGATGCTGGCGATCTACCAGGAAGTCTACGGCGGAACCCATGCCTTCAGCGGCATAGCGATGTCGAACCTGGCCAACGTATACGTGGAGACCGGGGAGCTGGACCGGGCCGAGGCCATGCTCCTCGGTGCCCTGCGTCAGTTCGAGGGTGCGCTCGGCCCAGACCATTCCAACACCGCCATCGCCCGGATCAAGCTGGGGCGTGTGATCCGGCAGCAGGAGCGTTGGGCCGACGCCATCGACCATCTCCTGGAGGGCTACGACGTACTCAGCAACCAGGCCGACCCGGGCGCCCGCTTCCTTCAGCTCGCACGCGGTGACCTGGCGGACATCTACACGTTCCTCGGCGACGGCGCGCGGGCGGAGCGGTGGAGCGCCGAGCTCGCGGCGCACGAGCCTCCCGCCGGAGACCCGTAGCCGGGCACCCGGGACGGCTCGGGTTGCACCCGCGCCGCCGCGGAGCCGACGCTAGAACCGGTAATGGAAGCCCGCGCCGAACGCCATTACCGCGCCCGTGTACCCGGCCACATCGAGGTTTACCACGCTCAGGCCCAGCTCCATGTTGAGATAGAGAGGCGGGAAGTCCGGTGCGAAGTGACGCAGGTCGAAATCGATCCCTCCGCCGCCACCGAAGCTGACGGCCGAGGCGTCGGCGAACCCACTGTCGTAGCGCCACATTCCGAGCATGCCATAGCCGTACGGGTCGACCATGGGGTGCTGCGTGAACCGGTACAGACCGCGGCCCGACAGGGTCGTCCAGCCGCCCAGGAAGCCCAGCACCGCCTGGGCCGACATCGTCGGGTTCATGTCGTAGATTCCGCTGACCCCGTATGCCGGCCAGCTCGACTGGAACCCCACGCCCATCTTGGGCCGCTCCATTTGGACGGGCAGGTCCGCTTCCTGGGCGGCCATGGTTCCGTTGACGGCGAGAACGAGGATGACGGCTGAGAGGGTGGTGCCCACGATCCGCATGGTAGCCTCCTGGCTGTGTGGGGAGATCCGGATGACCGGGCCGGTGCGCCGGACGGCCTGTCTTCCCCGCATTGCGCAGATCGGGGGCTGAAACCGTCATCCCGCTGGTCCTCGCCCGCCCGCTCTCTTAAGTTTAGGCCGGTCCGCCCGCTCACCCTCATGACACCCTGGATGACGACTCGCGGAGCTTCCATCGGCTCGCCCGGCCCCCTCCAGCGCGGACGGGACCTGGTGGCCGAGCTCCGGCGCCGCAAGGTGTTCCGCGTTGCCGGGCTCTACGCGGTAACCGGGTTCGTCGTGGCGCAGGCCGCCGACATCCTGATGCCGGGGCTCAATCTCCCGCCCTGGTCGGTGACCCTGGTCCTCGCCCTCCTGATCCTTGGGTTCCCCGTGGCCGTAGTACTGGCGTGGGCGTTCGATGTGACGCGCGAGGGCGTGATCCGCACGCCGTCGCTCCCGCCCACCGACGGGGCGCAACCCACTGCCGCGGCTGCGCCGGACGACGTCTACCCGGCGGCCGCCG
>CAYXJH010000528.1:0-2085 GCA_964465415.1 uncultured Gemmatimonadaceae bacterium | reverse complement strand
CATCAACCCGGCCGCCACGAGTACATCGTCCACTTCTCGACCCGGGAGGGACTCGCCCTGCGGGGCGCGGTCGAGGTCCGGGAGGATCCGGGAGCGCGGACCCGGCGCCCGGCCTGCAACGGCCTGACCGTCGAAGGCGTGTGCCTTGCCCGATAGCGCACCCGGCGCCACTGGTGCGGCTCGCGGGGGCGGCAACATCGCCCGCTGGGCTATCGAGCACCCGTACATTGTCGTCGCCTTCTACCTGGGCGTGGCGCTCCTCTCCGCACTGGTCATCTTCTTCCAGATGCCGCGTCGCATGATGCCGTACGTCGAGAGCCCCCTGGTGGCGGTCGTCTCCATGATGCCCGGCCTCTCCGCCGAGGAGATGGAGACGTACTTCTCGAAGCCGATCGAGGAGCGGATGGTGGATCTCAAGAACGTCCACTTCGTCCGCTCCACGTCGCAGGAGGGCTTCTCGATCGTCACCGTGGAGTTCTGGTACGGGACGGACATGACGAAGGCGCTCTTCGACGTCCAGGCGCTGATGAACGTCGTCCAGGCCGACCTGCCGCTGACGGGGGCGAACCTCAAACCCTCCTGGGTGCTGCCCATCGATCCGCTCAACATCCCGGTGCTCTCGATCGCGGTGACCGGACAGGGCTACGACCCGGTGCGGCTCCGCACGCTCGTCGAGAACGAGGTCGTGAACCGGCTCAAGGTCGTCAAGGACGTGCAGTCCATCGTCCCCTTCGGCGGCCAGAAGCTGCAGCTGCAGGTGGTGGTGGACCGGGAGCGGCTGGCCGCGTACCGGATGAGCCTCCTCGATCTGAAGGACGCGCTCGACAGGCAGAACCAGTCCCGACCCGCCGGCACCCTGACCTTCCGGGACCGCGAGGTGCTCGTGCGCACCGACCTCCGGGCGCGCACGGCCGGGGAGGTGGCCGCCTACCCCATCGCCAGCATGGATGGGCGCGCCGTGTACCTCCGCGACGTGGCCGAGGTGATGGAGGCTCCCCGGGAGCAGCGGAGCCTCTACCGCCTGAACGGCCGGGAAGCGGTCCTGATCTCGATCATCCAGCAACCGGAGGCGAGCTCGGTGCGCGTGATCGAGGACGTGATAGCGAAGCTGGCGGAGATCCGGGAGGACTTCCCGTCCCTGCAGTTCGAGATCGCGTACGACAACGCGACCTTCGTCGGCGTGCTGATGCGCAACATGGCACAGGAGCTGATCGTGGCGGTCGCCCTCACGGGGGTGGTGGTGCTTCTCTTCCTGGGGAGCGTCCGCGGGACCCTCATCACGGTCGTCACCGTGCCCGTGTCGTTCGGCATGGCCCTGCTGGTCATGGTCCCGTTCGGGATGACGCTCAACAGCTCGACCCTGATCGGCCTCCTGCTGTCGATCGGACGCCTCGTCGACGACCCGATCATCGAGATACACTCGATCGAGCGCCACCTCCGCATGGGGAAGCCCCCCCGGAATGCCACCATCGACGGTGTCACCGAGGTGATGCTGCCGGTGCTGGCCACCACGTTCATGCTCTGCATCGCGCTCCTGCCCCTCGCCTTCTCGGGGGGCATCGTGCAGTTGATGTTCGAGGGCATCGTCTGGCCGATGATCGTGGCGCTGCTCGCCTCCAACCTGGTGTCGTTCACGCTGACCCCGCTCCTGGCCGCCAACCTCATGTCGGCCCCGCGGGAGCGGGAGGAGCGGCGCGGGCGGTTCGAGCGGTGGCTCCTCGATCCCTGCCAGCGCTGGGTCGGGGGCCTGGAGACCCGGTACCGGGCCAGCCTGGCGTGGGCGCTCGCCAACCGCTTCGTCGTCCTCGGCGGGGCGACGACGACCATCCTCGTGGGGGCGGCGCTCTACCCGCGGATCGGGAGCGAGATGATGCCGCTCGCCGACGTCTCCCAGGCGTTCGTGCAGCTCGAGGCCGTGCCGGGGACGTCGTTTGCGCGGACCTCGGAGATCGCGGGCCGGATCGAGGAACTCCTGATGCGACAGTCGGAGATCGCCCGGGTCTCGGCGGAGATCGGCTTCGAGCCCGGGGGCACGTACTTCTCCGGCTACAGCATGGGGTCGGTGAACTCCGCCTTCATGATGCT
>CAYXJH010000527.1:0-2092 GCA_964465415.1 uncultured Gemmatimonadaceae bacterium | reverse complement strand
TTCAAGCTCGGGGCGTGCGCCGCGAGCTGGGCCAGGTCGAGCGATCGAATATCGGCGTCGAGCCCGTTCACGGCGAACGGGGGCCGGGCGTCGATCCGCCCCGTCCAGCGAACCGAGGACTCGGACCACCCACCGGCGGCGTGGCTCCGATGCCTCAGATCGCCACGCGTCCGGAGCGAGGACAATGGACCCTCGACCTCCAGGGTGCCGATGATGAGCCCGTCCACCGGTAGCTCGACGGGTACGACCCTCTGGATCAGCTCGAGGTCGAGCGGCGCGGCGCGCAGGTCCACGTTGGTGAAGTACAACGTGTCACCGGTCACGACGCCGAACGATCCCGCGAGCTCGCTGCCCGGCGCGCTCAACCGGGCATCCCGGGCCAGCCACAGGATGTTGCCTCTCTCCTGCGTGAGGACCCGGAGCGTGAGCGAGCCACCGCCCTCGTTCGGCATGAGCGGGTAGAGCCAGTTGAAGTCTCGAAAGTGGAGCTCGTCGCCCGAGACTTCGAAGTCGTACCGGAAGAAGTCGCGACCCAGGACGACCTGGCCCAGCACGGAGAGCTCCGAGTCCACCACGCGCACGGTGGGCGCGCGGAAGGTGACAATGGAGTCACGGAGGGTGACGGTCCCCTGGAGCTGCCGGATAGGGGCCGGGGTGTCCCAGATGTATGCGTTTCCGGACAGCCGGCCGACGTGGATGGCCCGGCCCTCGGCCTCCGGCGTCTGCCACAGGATCCGGGGTAACCGGCCGTCCAGGTCGGTGAATCGGAACGTGCGCACGAGGCCGCCGGGTACCTCCTCGATCAGGAGCCTCGTCGTGTCTGCGGCGGCCACCGGCTGCTCGGGCTCCCAGGGAAGCCGGACGGCGACATACCCGTCGTGGACCGTTGCGTCCTCGATGAGGACGATGTTGTCCGGGGCCCGGTCCGTGTCGTCGCCGGGGAAGATGATCTGGAAGTTCCACTCGTCGACGCCCGGCAGGCGTTCGACGTGGATCTCCGGGCTGTACAGCGTGAGGCGCTCGAACGCGATGTCGCCACCGAGAAGCGTGCGGATGCGATAGCCGAGGCGAGCGCTGTCCGCCTGGAGGAAGAGCCGGCCGTCCGGGCCGGTGATCCGCACGCCCACGAGCGTCACGCCCCGGAGCAGGCCGCGGCTGCGGACCGCGCCCACCTCCAGCTCGCCGTTGATCGCCCCGCGCAGGCGCTCGACGACGTACTGGCCGGCACGCTCGACTCCCGGCTCCGTCCGAGTGAGGAACAGGAGCGCGCCCAGGGCCAGAACGGCCAGCAGCGACACGGCCACCAGCACCCAAACTAGACCGCGTCCGGCGCGTGCCATCAGAACGCTTGCCCGATGGAGAAATGGAGCCGGAAACGGCTGAACACGTCGGACCAGGAGTCGATGTCACCGACGGAGCGTCCGAACGTGATCGGTCGGTCCAGGGTCACGATGTCACCGGTGTTGCGGAGCGCCTGCCGGGGTGGCCCCTCCACCTCGTGGCAATCCGGGGCGGTGAAGAGGCACTGCTCGACGCGCGTGGTCAAGACGCGGAGCGTTTGCGGACCCTGGGTGTTGAAGCCCGCGTCGATTCGGATGGGGCCTACCGGGCTGTGGTAGCGGACCCCCACGCCCGGGGTCGCCACGACGTCGCGCAGCGATAGATCACCCGACGTCAGCCAGACCTGCCCGGCATCGACGAACGCGGCACCCCTCAGTCGCCCTCCCGGGAACGGCAAAGGGAAGCGCAGCTCGACATTGCCCTCCAGGAGCACCTCCCCGCCGACCGGACGGCGTTGGAACAGGCCGTCCGCCAGCGCCGACGCGTCGCACGTACCGTCGTTGATCGCGGCCACCGTGCAGCCGGCGCCCTCCACGCGGCCTGTCGCCGGGTCGGCCGCCTCCGCCAGCCACGGAACCGCATCGATCCCCAGGATCGTCGGCCCCAGCCGGTACTGGTCGAACCCACGCAGGCTGTTCGACCCGCCGGCGAAGAATCGCTTCTGTGGGTTCACGCCGATCGCGCCCGCCCCCTCCGCCCCGACGCGTTCCGCCCCATCGGGCACCTCGACGCGCCACGAAATGCCGGCCGG
>CAYXJH010000526.1:0-2102 GCA_964465415.1 uncultured Gemmatimonadaceae bacterium | reverse complement strand
AGTTGGTTCGCCGGGCTGGATTCCCTGGCAGCGTGGTGGCCATGGACGAGGCGGCGGGGGCCGAGCCGGTGGTGGTGCTGGGGTACGACGTATGGCAGAGCAGGTTCGGCGGCGACCCCTCCGTGTTGGGCAGCACGGTCCGCCTGGGCGCGGACGTGGCCACGGTGGTGGGCGTCATGCCGGACGGGTTCGCTTTCCCCGTCGTCCACGGACTGTGGGTTCCGCTGGCGCGGTCCGAGCTCGCTTACGAACCGCGGGAGGGGCCGCCGCTCTACGTGTTCGGCCGCCTGGCTCCAGGCGTATCGATGGCGGAGGCGCAGGCGGAGCTGGAGACGCTCGGCGGGATCGCGTCTGTCGACCACCCGACGACGCACGAGCGGCTACGCCCCCGCGTGCTCCCCTACGCGAAGTCCATCATCTTCATGCCGGCGCCGGTCTCCCTCGGCCTCGTTTCCATCAACGCGCTGGTGGTGCTCTTCCTCGTGCTCATTTGCGGCAACGTGGCGCTCCTCATGTTCGCGCGGGCCGCGTCCCGGGAGGGGGAGATGGTGGTGCGCGCGGCGCTGGGCGCGAGCCGCGGGCGGATCGTAACCCAGCTCTTCATGGAGGCGCTGGTCCTGGGCGGGATCGCCGCCGTGATCGGCCTTTCCGCCGCCGGATTCGGGCTCCGATGGCTCTACGGCACCGTGCTGGCCGAGGTGGGGGGCGACCGGCTTCCCTTCTGGTTTCTCGGCCGGCTCTCCCCCGCAACCATCGTCTACGCGCTGCTGCTCACGATCCTGGCCGCGGCGGTGGCCGGTGTGGTCCCCGCCCTCAAGGTCACCGGGCGCCGGGTGGACGCCCGACTTCGCCAGGCGAGCGCACGCGGCGGCGGGCTCCGGTTCGGTGGGGTCTGGACCGCCGTGATCGTCAGTCAGATCGCGGTCACCGTGGCCGCCCCCATATTCGCCCTCGCGGTGCGCTATGAGGCGCAGGAGCTCCGCGCCCTCGACCCGGGCATCGCCGCCCACGAGTACCTGGCCGCCCGGCTCGAAATGGACACCGAGGCCCGCGCCGCCGACGACGTGGTCCTCCGATTCCGGGCCGCAACCACCGAGCTGGAGCGGCGCCTCGAAGCCCGCCCGGGCGTGGCCGGGGTCACGTTCGGCGAGCGGCTCCCGCTCCTGTACCACCCCCACCGTCTCATCGAAGTGGACGCCGGGGGCGCCGCGCCGAAACATCCGGACTGGCCCGCCTACCGGGTGAGCAGCGCGGCGGTGGCCAGGGACTACTTCGACGTGCTCGGCGCCCCCGTCCTGGCCGGCCGCGGCTTCCACGACGGTGACCTCGACGACGACGCCCGGACCGTCCTGGTCAACGAGTCTTTCGTTGACCTCGTCCTGGGCGGCCGAAACCCGATCGGACGACACCTCCAATACCTGTACTACGAAGAGGAGCAGACCATGCGGGACGCGGAGAGCGAGCCGTGGCACCGTATCGTCGGCGTCGTGCCCGACCTGGGGATCTCCGCTTCCGGCAACGACCCGAAGCGCGCGGCCATCTACCACGCCGCTCACCCTGGAGGCGTCCACCCCGTACATATCGCGGTCCACGGCCCCGGCGGGCCTGCCGCGCTGGCCCATGCCCTTCGCACCACGGCCGCCGACGTGGACCCCGCGCTCCGCGTCCACGATGCCATGACCCTCGACCGCGCTCGCGACAGGAGCCTACGCTTCTACTCCTTCTGGTTCCGCTTCGTTGTCGGCGTCTGCGTCATCGCCGTTACCCTCGCCCTCGCCGGCATCTATGCGGTCATGGCCTTCACCGTCTCCCGTCGGACCCGCGAGATCGGCGTGCGTGTGGCACTCGGCGCCGGCCGGGCCCGGATCCTGGCGCAGGTGTTCCGCCGGCCCGCTCGGCAGGTGGTCCTCGGCCTGGCTGGCGGCGCCCTGATCGTCATCACGCTGGGCTGGCTCCTGGCCGGCAACCTTCCGTCCGTCACGTCGCTGGGCCTGATCGCCGCCTATGTGCTCCTCATGGCCGCCGTATGCGCGACGGCCTGCGTGGTACCCGCCCGGCGCGCCCTCGCCATCCAGCCCATGGAGGCGCTGCGCGCGGAATGA
>CAYXJH010000525.1:0-2102 GCA_964465415.1 uncultured Gemmatimonadaceae bacterium | reverse complement strand
TCGACTTCGACATCGAATTTCGACTTCGTGCTTCCGGTCGCAATTCCTGGTTCGAGCGCATGACTCGCGGTCAGTATGTGTAGAAGCCGCGTCCTGTCTTCCGGCCGTGCCATCCTGCGTCGACGTACTTGCGGAGGAGCGGGCAGGGGCGATAGCGGTCGTCGCCCATGTCCCTCTGGAGGACCTCGAGGATGGACAGGCAGGTGTCCAGCCCGATGAGGTCGGCGAGGGCGAGTGGGCCCATGGGGTGGTTCATGCCCAGCTTCATCACGGTGTCGATGGCCTCGGGCTCGGCCACACCCTCCATGAGCGCGAACACCGCCTCGTTGATCATGGGCATGAGGACACGATTCGAAACGAAGCCGGGGAAGTCGTTCACCTCCACGGGCGTCTTGTCCAGGGCGGTGGCGGTGGCCATGACCCGGCTCGTAGTCTCGTCGCTGGTCTGGAGACCACGGATCACCTCGACGAGCTTCATGACCGGGACGGGATTCATGAAGTGCATCCCGATGACCCGCTCGGGTCGGCTCGTCACCGCCGCCAGCTTGGTGATGGAGATCGAAGACGTGTTGGACGCCAGGATCCCGTCGCCCACGACGTCGTCGAGCCGGCGCAGGATTCCCACCTTGAGGTCGAGCTTCTCGGGCACCGCCTCGATCACCAGGCCGCTGCCCGCTACCGCGTTCGGGTCGGTGGCCGGCTCGATCCGACCCACCACGTCTTCGACGGTCGCTTCCTCGAGCAGGCCTTTCTTTGCCTGTCGCTCAAGGTTCTTTCGGATGGTGGCCAGCGCCGTGTCGACCCGTTCCTGGTCAACGTCCACCAGGACCACGGGATGACCGTTCTGAGCGAACACATGGGCGATGCCGTTCCCCATGGTACCACCACCCACCACGCCGACTCTATCGATTCTGGACATGTCCGTCCCTTTCAACGATCGGTCTGGCGCCCGGCGCATCGGGGCGCGCGTACCACCAGATCAACCCAACCGCCATGGCCACGGCCAGCGAACCCGCCAGTCCCCCCTCCGGGCCGAACGGTCCGCCCGTGATCCACTCGGGGCCGGCGGGTGCGCCGTCGTACAGCGGCGCATTGAAGATCTCCAGGCCGCTGACGGGCAGGTCGAGGGCAGCCGCCGTGGCCCAGTTCCAGCCCAGGTGCACCGCCGAGGCGAACCACAGGCTGCCGGTCCAGAGCACCGCCGTTGCCAGCATGACACCGGCGGCGAAAATGTTCAGATAGCCGAACGCACCGACGTTCGGGTTCTGGCCGTGTACCAGCGTAAAAAGGGCGCTGGTGATGATCACCGCGCCCGGCGTCCCGATGCCCCCGATCAACGTGCGGAAGAGATAGCCGCGGAAGAGGACTTCCTCCGCGGCGGCGGGCAGGGCGAGCGCGAGGAGTGCCATGCCCATGACCACGGACCAGCCGGGGACCGACCCGGGCGCCGTCGTGAAATGGAACAGACCGGCCAGAGCCAGGAGCACGACGGCCCCCACCATGGCTGCCGCCCCGATGGCCAGTCCGCAAGCGACGTCCCTCCCCACCCGTGTCTCCAGCGGGAAACCCAGGTCGCGGAGCGGGCGTCGATCGACCCAACGCAGCATGGCCCACCCGGCGACCAGCGCGCCCACCAGCATGATTGCACCCTGTACGACCAGGACCTGAACGATCTGGTCGGGCAGCGTGGGCAACCCGAACAGGGAGGCGACGACGAGCACCTGGACCTGGAACAGGGCGATGAACAACAGGACGAACAGCAGCACCCGCCAGAGGGTTCGCAACCGTCCGTCCCGCCACAGCCATGTCGGCCCCCGCTCGCGGCCCAAGAAGGATCCCGCGGGCTAGACCAGCCCGAGGGTGCGGCGGCGCATGCGCCAGGCGATCAATGCAGCGAGCGAGACCTTTATGATTTCTCCCACCAGGAAGGGCATGATCCCGAGGGTAATGGCCCCGCCCAGATCGCCTGTGAGCGCGGCGAGCCACGCGGCGCCGCTCAGCAGGATGACCAGCGATGCCGCGGCGAGGCCGATCACCACGCGGAGGGCGTCGACCACGTTCCGGCGTGCGCCCGGCCGCGTCAGCAGCCCCGCCACGAAGGC
>CAYXJH010000524.1:0-2105 GCA_964465415.1 uncultured Gemmatimonadaceae bacterium | reverse complement strand
CCTCGGTGGTCGCCGCCCCGATGTGGGGCGTGAGCACGACGGCGTCGAGGGTGCGCAGCGGGTGGTCGGCGGGCAGCGGCTCGATTGAGAACGTGTCCAGCGCGGCGCCGGCGATCCGGCCGTCGCTCAGCGCCTCGACCAGCGCGTCCTCGTCCAACACGCCGCCACGGGCCGCGTTGACCAGGATGGCCCCGGGCTTCATGAGGGCGAGGCGGTGGCGGTCGATGAGGTTCGCGGTAGTGTCGGTGAGCGGGACGTGGATCGAGACGACGTCGCCCTGAGCGAGCGCCTCTTCCAGCGTCACGGGCTCGATGGCCAGCTGCCGGGCCCGCTCGGCCTGGAGGAACGGGTCGTGGGCGATGATCCGCATGCCGAACGGGCGGGCCCGGCGAGCGACCTCGCTGCCGATCCGCCCGGCGCCGATGAGCGCCAGGACCTTACCCTGGAGCTCGGCGCCGCGGTACCGCTTCCGGTCCCACTCGCCGGTGCGCATCGAGCGGTCCGCCGCGCAAAGGCGCCGCATGCTGGCCAGGATCAGGGCCATGGTCAGCTCCGCCGCGGACGTGGTGTTGCCCGACGGCGAGTTGAACACGGCGATCCCTCGCTCGGTGGCCGCCTCCATGTCGATGTTGTCGACGCCGACGCCGGCCCGGCCGATGACCTTGAGCCGGTTGGTCCTGGACAGCGCCGCCCGATCCAGGGTGGTGGTGGAGCGGATGATGACGGCGTCGTAGTCGCAGAGCGCCTCGGCCAGCTCGTCGCCCTCGAGGCCGGTGGACTCGACGACCTCGAAGCGGTCGTCCTCCAGCGGCGTGAGCCCGCTGGACGGGATCTTGTCGGCGAGGAGGACGCGCAGGCGCTCAGCCATGCGTCGCCATCACCTCGCCGAGGACCTCGGTAAGGACGTCCAGGAGCGCGTCCAGCCCGCCGATCGTATGGTCACCCATGTGGCCGATGCGGATCATCGACTCCAGCTCCTTGCCATAGCCGGGCGCGATCACGTAGCCGCGGGCCCGCAGCCCACCGCAGACCTCCGTCGCCAGGACCCCCTCGGGGACGGTGATGCACGTGACGGTAGGCGACCGGTAGCCCGCAGGCGCCAGCACATCGAGGGCGTAGCCCCGGTCCCGCATCTCGTCGACCCAGGCGTAGGTCCGCTCCGCCATGGCCGCGTGCCGGGCCCAGCGGGTCTCGATGCCCTCCTCCAGGATCGACTGGACCTGCGCCGCGGCCGCGTACATCAGCGAGACCGCCGGCGTGTTGGGCGTCTGGCTCTTCTCCAGGTTCCGCTCGTACTCCAGCACGTCGAAGTACAGGCCCCGTCGCGGGTTGGCCGCCGCCCGCTCCAACACCGCAGGCCGCGCCACGCCGAAGGCCAGGCCCGGCGGGAGTGCGAACGCCTTCTGCGAGCCGGTGGCGACGAAGTCCAGCTCCCACGCGTCCGTCTCGACCGGCGCGCCGGCCTGGGAGCTGACCGTGTCCACGCAGACCATGGCGCCATGCCGATGGACGACCTCGGCGATCTCCCGGATCGGGTTCAGCACGCCCGTCGACGTCTCGGAGTGACACACGGTGACCGTGTCGAAGTCGCCCCGGGCCATGGCGTCCTCCACCATCTCCGGCGTGTGCGCCGCGCCCCACTCGATGTCGATCCGCTCCACCTCCAGGCCGGCCTGGTCCGCGATCCTGGCGAACCGCTCGCTGAACGCGCCATTCACCAGGCAGAGCGCCCGGCGCTGGCCTACGCTCCGGACCGCCATCTCCATCATGCCGGTGCCGGAGGACGGCGCCACGTAGACGGGCCGCTCGGTGCAGAACGCGTGGCGGAGCCCCGGCTGGATCCGATCCATGAGCGCTTCCATCTCCGGCGTCCGATGCCCCATCATCGGCCCCAGCATGGCCTCCAGGATCTCCCGCCTGACCTCCGTCGGGCCTGGCAGGAAGAACCGCCCGAACTCCGTATGGATCACGGGGATGCTCACTTCCATTCCACCGCCCCCTCGCTGATGAGTTCCTTGCCCCGGTCGTACAACGCGCCCGCGGCCGGGTCGCCCGGCCGCTCGTGACCCAGCGCCAGCGGGAGGACGGGCGCCAGGGATGGCGAG
>CAYXJH010000523.1:0-2116 GCA_964465415.1 uncultured Gemmatimonadaceae bacterium | reverse complement strand
GGACCAGCGGCGGGCCCGATCCCGGCGGGGAGGGCCGGCCGCGAGGCGCTCCGGGGGGCGGCCCGGCTAGGTGCCCTCGGCGATCTCCTTGATCCGCCTGAAGTTCTCGATACGGCGGCGGTTCCCCTCGGGCAGCCTGGCCAGCTGGTCCTGCCTCGGCGCTGACGTGCGCGGCATCCAGCGCATCGTCGATCACGGCCGACACCACGCGCTTCATCATGGCCGGCCGTCCCCCGTGGCCCCGAAGGCCCAGGCCGTGGCTCCGGTCAGGAGCCCCGCCGTCACCACCACCGCCAGTCCGACCTTCATCCGCTTCGTCATGGCTCTCGTCCTCCCGCGATGATGCGTCGCGGGGTCGGCGTCCCCGGGCGCCCGGTCTACCCCAGCGCCCGTCCCGTCCACGGGCTGCGCCGCCCCGCCGAGGATCACGATCGCGCGGAAGCGTGAAGGCCGTTTGTGCGGCGCGTAAAGTTTCGTGAAGCGGCTGCGCCCTGATTGCAGGGCCGGGGGCGCCCGCGCCCGCGTGCTACACTCCGTCCCCGGGTGATCAAGTTCGGGCGACCCGTGTCCGTGGATGTGGAGGCGCGCCTGCCCCGCCTGGTGGAGGCGCTCGCCGGCGACGATCGGGTGGTGGCGCTGTGGCTGTTCGGGTCTCGAGCCCGGAACGAGCACGATGCCCTCAGCGACGTCGACGTGGCGGTGCTGGCCCGGAACAGCCTGACCCGGGCTGCCCTGTGGGATGCGGACCTGGAGTGGACACGCCTCGGCGTGGAGGCGCTCGGGACCGACGAGGTCGCCGTCCAGGTCCTCAACCGGCTTCCCGTCGCGGTGCGTCACGGCATGCTCCGCGACGCGCGCCTCCTCTGGGCGCGATCACCTGAGATCGCGGCCGACTTCTGGGCGTGGACCCTGAAGGCCTACCTCGACCTGAAGCCGTACCTCGATCGGTACGACCGCGACCTCTTCCGTCAAGCCGCCACCGGCAAGCTCCGATGACCGTCGATCCGGACCTGATCGCCACCCGGGTGGCGAGGATCCGCACGGAGCTCCGTCACCTGGCCCGGCTGCAGACCCTGACCCGGCAGGAGTTCCTCGCCTCGCCGATCGAGCTGCACGCGGCCGAGCGCGAGCTCCAGGTCGTCATCGAGGCCTGCCTGGACATCGGCCACCACGTGATCGCGCGCGAGGGCCTGCGGCGTCCCGGCGACTATCGCGACGTGTTCGCGGTGCTGCGGGAGGCGGGCATCGTCGCGACCGACCTGGGTGCCCGGCTGGAGGACATGGCCAGCTTCAGGAACCGCCTGGTGCACGGGTACCTCGACGTGGATCCGGATCGCGTCTACGACGTCGGGCGCAACGAGCTGGGCGACGTCGAGGCGTTCGTCGCCGCGATCGTGACCCGGTACGTGCCAGAAGCGGGGCGGTAGGCTCCCCGGCCGCGCCGCCCCGCCCGGCCACGGTCCGTCTCCCTCGCTCCATGACCGGCCGGCGGCGGATCGCCGCATCGCGTCCTGGCTCCGCTCCCTGTATCGGGTCTGCGGCATTGACGTCGAGCGCGACCGGCCGGGATGCTAGACTGCGTGCGAGGATCCCATCGTGACCCGGTCGGCCCTGACCTACCTCGATTACGCCATGCTGCCGGATGACGGGCGGCGCTACGAGCTCCACGAGGGCGAGCTCTCGGTGACGCCGTCGCCTGGCCTCCGGCATCAGCTCGTGAAAGCCGATCTGTTCTCCATCCTGCGACAGCACATCCTCGCCGGGCGGCTGGGCCTGATCGTGGACGCTCCCTTCGACTGCATCCTGAGCGAGCTGACGGTGGTCCAGCCCGACATCGTCCATGTCAGGGCGGCTGACGCGGCCCGGGGGAGCGAACGAGCGGTCGAGGGCGCCCCCACCCTGGCTGTCGAGGTGCTGTACGCTCATCTTCACGGACCGCACCGACTGGTCCGATGAGCAGATCGTCCTCGCCTACCGAGATCCTCAGTACCTGACCTTCCGGCCGACCTTCCACTGGACCGACCAAAAGCTCCGCGTCCACGCCTTCTACCGTGTCCTCGCCCTCCTGCTCCTCAACCTGCTGCGGCGTCAGCTCGCCCAGGCCGGCCTCGCCCTC
>CAYXJH010000522.1:0-2127 GCA_964465415.1 uncultured Gemmatimonadaceae bacterium | reverse complement strand
TCCGCGAGGCAGGGGCGCGGACCGTGATGTGGGCCCGGATCTCGGAATGTTCGACGGAGCCATGGCGGCGGGCCCCGCCACGGCTGCGCCGCCCGTCCCGCTCCTGGAGGCCCGGCCCGAGACTGACTCATCGCTCACCGACCAGGAGCTGGAGCGGCTCGCGACGGTGTTGCTGGAGACGCTCAGGACGTTCAAGGTGGAAGGCCGGATCGTGGGGCGAACCACGGGGCCGGTCGTGACACAGTACGAGTTCGCACCCGCGCCGGGGGTGAAGGTGAGCCGGGTGGAGGCGCTGGACGCCGACCTGGCGCTCGCGTTGAAGGCGCCCAGCGTCCGGATCGTCGCGCCGATCCCCGGGAAGGGTGCGGTGGGAGTCGAGGTGCCGAACCCGGCGCCGGAGATGGTCTACCTGCGCGAGATCATCGAGGCGCCGGAATTCCAGCGGAGCAACGGCCAGCTGCCGCTGGCGTTGGGTAAGGACCTGGAGGGCGCGGCGTACGTCTCGGATCTGGCGAAGATGCCGCACCTGCTGATCGCGGGAGCGACCGGATCGGGCAAGTCGGTGTGCATCAACACCATCATCACCAGCCTGGTCTATCGCCACAGCCCGGAGACGCTGCGGCTCATCCTGGTCGACCCGAAGATGGTCGAGCTCAGCATGTACGGCGACCTGCCACACCTCCGCCATCCGGTTGTTACCGACCCGGAAGACGCCGCGCTGGCGCTGCGCTGGGCCGTCTACGAGATGGAGCGGCGTTACGAGCTGCTGTCGGCCAACAACGTCCGGTCGATCGCCGAGTTCAACAGCCGGGTCGACGCCGGCATCGTGCTGCGCCGGAATGAGCCGGCTGGCCAGGAAGGCGATCCCGATCGCTGGATCTACAGCGACGGCCGGCTACCGTATGTGGTGGTCGTCGTCGACGAGCTCGCCGACCTGATGATGGTGGTGCAATCGGAGATCGAGCGACCCCTGGCGCAGCTCGCGCAGAAGGCCCGGGCCATCGGCATCCACCTGATCGTTGCCACGCAGCGCCCGAGCGTCAACGTCATCACGGGGCTGATCAAGGCGAACTTCTCGTGCCGGATCGGCTTCCGTGTCAGCTCGAAGGTGGACTCCCGCACCATCCTGGACCAGAACGGGGCCGACGCGTTGTTGGGCAACGGCGACATGCTGTTCCTGCCGCCCGGCACGTCGGATCCGGTCCGGATCCAGGGCGCGTTCGTGTCCACCGTCGAGACCGAGCGCCTCATGGGCTGGTATCGGGAGCAGGAGCGGGAGCGGACCGATCTGGAGCCGGATATCCTCGAGGTGGTGCGAGAGCGTGACCAGGAGGCGGCCGGCCAGGTCGCCGACGACGTGTTCGAGGACTGGGACGACCTGTTCCGCCAGGCGGCGGAGGTCTGTATCCAGCACGAGCAGGGTTCCACATCGCTGCTCCAGCGGCGCCTCCGGATCGGCTATGGCCGAGCCGCCCGGATCGTCGACCAGCTGGAGCACGCTGGCGTCCTCGGCCCCCCGGATGGCTCGAAGCCGCGTGAAGTCCTGATCGGTCTGGACGGATTGGACCTGCTGCTGTCCGGCCGGCTGGAAACCGTCGCGGAAGCGAAGGCCGAGGAGGCGCTCCCTGTCGAGGGCCCCGAGCGAATCTAGAACGCTGGTTTCCGCGGTCCCGCGCGCCCCGCAGCCGAGGAACGTCACCGCCCGCACCAGGGTAACCACCGGGGACCTGAACCCTGGATACCATGAGCGTGAGATACATTAACATCGTGGGCCCCAGCCTGGCGGCATCACTGGTCGGCGTCGTCCTCGCCTGTGGAACCGGCGACGCCGACCGCCGGGCGAACGACGGGGCCCTGCCCGCGGACCAGATCACCGCGGATGCACCGCCGTTCGCTGAAGAGCGGGTTGATACGGGCGTGATCGCCCCTCCGGTTGGTGACGACGAGCCTGCGGCGCCGGGAGCCGAGCCCGATCCGGACCGCCCCGTGAGCGACGCCGATCGCGACCACGCTGCCGACCCCGCCGGCGCAGGACGAGGGACTCAGGCCGGCGCGGGCGCCCAACCGTCTCAGCCGTCCGGGCCTGCGCCCGCCACGACGGGGTCGACGGAGGAGATCCTGCGCGCG
>CAYXJH010000521.1:0-2131 GCA_964465415.1 uncultured Gemmatimonadaceae bacterium | reverse complement strand
GCAGCGTCGGGGGCGGGCACGGGGGCCGGGTCGGTCGGCTGCGCCGAGGGCGCGCAGCCCGCTGACGCCAGGAATGCGGCAGTCAGCACGGTCGAGGCGATTCGCATCTGCTTCTCCAGCGGTGGGTCGTGCGCCCGGGCTCAAGGACACCGGGTCCGCGGGACATGGTAGAGCTTCACTGGGCCCAGGTCCAGCCTGGCTCACATGGGAAAGTGGGGAGCATATCGGGAACCAGGTGCCGCCGCGGAACCGGTTGGTCGATTCGGCCCTCAGCAGGGACTCGAATGACCGATCGCGGACAGTCGGCGAGAACGAGTGGTCGATTGAGCACCGAATCCGGCTCCCATCGACCAACCGCCCCCGGCAGGCTCGACGATCGGTCGATCCGACCCCGGACCGCTACACCGACCGCCACCGTCGCATGACGTACTCCGGCGAGCGGCTCCAGCTGGTGTACATCAGCGCCGAAGCACGATTGGAGAGAAGGCCCGGCGAGCGGTCAAGTAGCCAGCCGTTCGAAGCGAGCACCGCGAGCGTTCGAAAGCCCGCGCGCAGCGCGGCGTCGAGAAGCGGCGGCCCCCGGCCGTCGCGTCGACCCTCGCCCTCGCCCCCCGGCCTCAGTCCAGCGTACCCGCGATGGCCTCCAGCCGCGCCTGGATCTCCGATTCCGGCAGCCACTGGCCCCGCACCATGACGCCCGAGCGTCGGGCGACGTTGCCGATGTCCTCCAGCGGGTTGCCGTCGACGAGGATCAGGTCCGCGGCCTTGCCCGGCGCGACCGTGCCCCACTCGCCCGTGCCGAAGTAGCGGGCGGCGTCCCGGCTCCCGGTCGCCAGCGCCTCGAACGGCGTGAGCCCGGACGCGACGAGCATTCCGAGCTCGTGGTGGATGGAGAACCCCGGGACGTTCCACATCTGGGGCGCATCGGAGCCCAGGGCCAGCGGCGCGCCGGCCTGGTGGAGCGCCAGGATCAGGCGACGCCGGGCGTCGATGTACCGCTCGGCGTATTCCGGCGTGAGCGCCGGGTTCTCCATCATGGTCCGCTTTCGGTCCACCCACTGGTCCACCGTGGCCCGCGGCATGTACCGCATCTCCGGCCTGCGCGCCATCTCAGCCGGGTCCTCCGGCGAGAGCAGGTGCTCCATCAGACTCTGTGTGGGGACGTTCCAGACGCCCGCATCGCGGGTGGCGGCGGCCAGCTCCGGGATCCGGTCCAGGTCGAGCCGGTCCACGAGGCCGAGGCCGAAGAACCCGCTCTCCTGGGCGTCGAACCCGCCGCCGAAGCCCGCCAGCGCCTCCAGGTAGCCGTCCAGGTGGTCGATGGAGGCCTGGCGCGCGCCCAGCGCGGCGTCCAGGCCGACGCCGGCGGAGACGTGGCCGGCGAACGGGATGCCGACGCGGTTCGCCGCCTCGACGATGGCGTCGAAGACCGGGCGGGACAGGCCGGGGTGGAGCTTGAGCAGGTCGTAGCCCGCGGCGTGCTGCTCCTCCACCATGCGGACCGCCACGTCCGGCGTCGGGGCCGAGTTGCCGTTGAGGGATGGTCCGGAGGTGTAGATCCTCGGCGACAGGATCCGGTTCCGCGCGGCCTGGTCCCGTAGCTCCAGGTGCCGCGGGTGTCCCAGCATGCCCCGGACGGTGGTGACCCCGTTCGAGACGTACAGGAAGAGGGTCCGCTCGATCACGTCCTCGCCCTGCTGGGGCGACGGAATGTGGGCGTGCATCTCGCTCAGCCCGGGCATCAGGTACCGGCCTGACCCGTCGACGACCCGGGCGCCCGCCGGTGGCCGGGTCGTGGCGGCCGGCCCCATCTCGGCGATGCGGCCGCTGTGGACGATCACCGTCTGGTCCGGGATGACCCGCTCGCTGTCCATGGGGACGACGGTGACGTTGACGAAGGCCACGGTGTCGGCGGCCGGCGCGGCCCAGAGCGCGAAGGCGAGGAGAAGGTTCATTGGACCCGGGGTGTAGAGGTTGAACGGCACGTAGCAGCATGCCCTGAAACCTGATGACCACGATGTAAAGATGCCGCGGGAAACACCAGTCCCCCGGTCTCGGGTACGGGGGCATCCGCCTACAGGGGCCGCCGCCGCCGAGGGGTGGCCGCCGCCGAGGGGCAGCCGCCCCACGG
>CAYXJH010000520.1:0-2135 GCA_964465415.1 uncultured Gemmatimonadaceae bacterium | reverse complement strand
CGGGGAACCGCGGATTCGTGCTGCCGCGACGGGCTCGCAGGCGACACCATGCGAAGCGCGATAGCCAGCGGCCACAGCGTGACCGCAACGGTTCCCGCCACGAGAATGGTCACGGCCGCCCGGGTGGCGATGACGGACTCGACCAGCCTGAAGGAGAGGACGAGCGCGGCGATGGCACCGCCGGCCAGGAACCATCCAGGACCCGGCCCGCCGCTGCTGCCGACGCCGCCCAGGATTCCGGCGAGGACCGCGGCAGCCAATACGACGGCCATGGCGGTTGCGACGAGTCCCTTCGACCGGTGGCGCTCGCGCAGGTGGACTGGAAGGAAGACACCGAGCGTGCAGAGAGCGGCCGCCATCGCGGCAGTCGCGATGCGGACCCACACGGACGTCGCGACCGGCGGCACGGTGAAGGCCGCGCCCATGGCCAGCCCGGCCGAAGCCGTCCAGAGCGACGTGAGCGCGACAGCGCCCAGCAGGGCCAGTGCGGGGTCGACGCGTGCCACGCGAGGCGGAACGCTCCGGTCCGCCAGCGTGCCGGCCGCCCGATCCAGCAGCGACGTCAGCGGTGCCCTGGCCTCGTTGGCGCGGGACAGGAGTTGATGGAGGGCCGATAAGTGGGACGCGAGCCGAGCGGTCGTAGCGTCGTACCCGCGCAGGACGCGTCGATCCCTCCGATCCTCCGATTCGGCGACCGTCGCTCGGGCGCTGTTGACCAGCATGGCGGAGAGCAGGAAGAGGATGACCGGGATGACGCTTACGATGATAGCCAGGGCTCCGCTCAGGGTCTCGGCGACCAGGGAGTTGGCCCCACCCAGCATGTACAACGCCATCGCGTAGCAGGCGGCTGCGGTGGCCATGGCGGCACCGGTCACCGCGACCGCGAGCGGCATGCCCAGCAGTACATGGGTCAGGCGCCTGGTGGTCATGGCGAGCACGGAACCCGCAGCCAGGCCGGCGATAATCGGTACAACGGGGAACACGGCTGGGTGCAGGGCGTTCAGCAGGTTCCACCAGGACGGATCGCCATCGTTCGCGGCGGCAATGGCAGGCTCGGCGTAATGCGCGCCTACCCAGAGCGTCGCCCCGAGGATGCTAACGACCAGACCATCGACAACGAGGGTCGACAAAGCGCTGAACCGGGGCCGGGTCGTGCTCTCCCTCAGGCGGCCCCGTGCCCGGACCGCTTCCGGCGCGATCAACCGAAAGCCTTCCTCCACAACGGGCCCCAGTCGCGTTCCCGATTCCGCCACCTGAACGGAAGCCAGGCGAAGCGACGCCGCGGCGTGCTCGGCGCGCAAGACCGTCGCGTCATGGTGATGGTCGCACCACTGGCTCCACCGTTTCCGGGCGAGGGCGGCGGCTCGCGACTGAATACCGCTCACGCGCCCGGCGAACCCCCCGACAACACCGGTCCCCGATCCCATGCGCCGGGATTCCAGCAGCCAGCGCTCGATCAGTCCGACCCGTTCAGGTACGACCACGTGGAGGGTGAGGACGAGGTCGCCGCGTCCCACGCCGTCGGTTCTCGGCAATCCCTCGTCCGGGATGCGGGCCTGGTACCCGGATGCCAGGCCGGCCGGCACTTCGACCTTGAACGTTCGGCCGGGCAGCTCCACGTCCAGAACACCGCCAAGGACGGCCACCTCGTAGGGGACACGCGCCGTCGCATGGAGAGCCGACCCATCATTGAACCACCGCTCGTCCTCGCCGATGCGCGCCACGAACCGGAAGCCCCTCGCCGCCACGGCCGGCAGCTCGTCGTCGTCCTGTACGCCCCGGGGGATCGTCACGGTCACGGGCTCTGCGCCGAGGGCACGACCGGAGCCCGCGCACTGCTGGCAGCGATCCCGTCCCGCCGCTCCGCCTGTGCCTGCGCAACGGACGCACGGCGCCGGCACGCGCCGCTTGCCGCCCTGCTCGACCTCGTCGTATGTGAGGTAGACCGCGATACGGGGCTCCGCCGCCGAAGCGCGATCGGACGTCACCGGGAGGTCGGAGCCCCGCTCGAACTCACGGGCGAACACTTCGATCGCGCCGGCAAGCTCGCGGCCGACATCGATCGAGCCGTTGCCACCGTCATCCCACCGGCCCGTCCGGTCGAAGATCGACCGTCGATCGGGATCGCGCAGCAG
>CAYXJH010000519.1:0-2160 GCA_964465415.1 uncultured Gemmatimonadaceae bacterium | reverse complement strand
CCGCTGGCAGACGACCCGGCCGCCGACGCCGCGTCGCCGGTCGACGCCGCCGTGCTGGCGGGCCGGCCGGCGCCCGTCGGCTACGGGCTCGGGTTCCAGCTCCATCGGATCGGCGACATCTTCGTGGCCGGGCACAGCGGGACGGTCGCGGGCTATTCCGCGTACCTGGCGTTCGACCCCGAGACCCGGGCCGGGGTGGTGCTGCTGCGCAACTACAACGACGGCGTGACGAACCTCGGGGCGGCGGCCGTGCAGGCGCTGCTGCTGATCGCCGGCGCGATCGAGCCGTGAGGTGCGCGCACCGAATACCCGGGCTCACAACGGTGAGGGCGGCTCAGGCGTCCTCGCTACGATGCCGGGCTCTCCCAACTTCTCGGGTGTCGCGCGCGCCGAGCCGGTCCGCCGTTATCTCGTACATGCTCGGGCCCGCGAAATCCCGCGCCCGTGCCCCCATGTCCGTGCCCGGCCCTCGCGCCCGAATGCCCCGCTGCGGACCCACGGGAAACCCGGAAAGGCCCGAAGCCGTAACCATATGAACGGAGAACGCAGAATGTCGAGGACCTTCCTGGCCCTGGCCCTGGGGCTTGCTCTCATGACCGCCGCGCCCGCGGGCGCGCAGCTCGCTCAGCCGGCCGCGGACGTGGCGGTGGAGCAGCTGGACCGTGACGTGATCGACCGGATCCGGGACGAGGGGCTGAACCGGTCCGAGATCCCGGAGCTGGCGGGCTACCTGACCGACGTGGTCGGGCCGCGTCTCACCAGTTCGCCGGGGATGCTGCGGGCGTACGACTGGACGTCGGAGACGCTCCGGGGCTGGGGACTCGAGAACGTCGACGTGGAGCCGTGGGGCCAGTTCGGCCGGGGCTGGGAGAACGTCGCGTTCTCCTTCCGCGCGCTCTCGCCCTACACCACCGTGCTCAACGCGGTGCCGGTCGCGTGGTCCGGCGGGACGGACGGGCCGGTACGGGGACGGGCCGTGGCGATCACGGCGGAGTCGCCCGAGGACGTGGCCCGCTACCGGGGCCAGCTCGAGGGCGCGTTCGTCATGATCCGCTCGCCGCGCCACATCGAGCCGGAATGGGACCCGCAGCCGCGGCGGCACGGCATGGACTGGCTGCTGGACACCGCGGACGATGTCCCCGAGCTGTCGGCCGAAGAGCGGGCCCGGCGGGCCGCGTTCGTCCTGGAGAGGACCCAGCAGCGTGAGATCCGGGAAGCGCTGAACGAGCTGCTCCGGCACGAACAGGTCGCCGCGATCCTCTCGCCATCGGGCTGGACGTACGGGATCATGCGGGTGGGCGGGACGGGCGCGTGGCGGCCGACCGTGCCCATCGGGCCGCCGGAGCTGCTCGTCGCCCACGAGAGCTACGGCCAGGTCTGGCGCAACGTCGAGCGCGGCATCCCCGTCGAGCTCGAGCTGAACGTCGAGAACCGCTGGTACGAAGACGACCTCCAGGCCTACAACGTCGTCGCCGACCTGCCCGGCTCCGACCTGGCCGACGAGCTGGTCATGATCGGCGCGCACCTGGACTCGTGGCACGTCGGGACCGGCGCCACGGACAACGCCTCGGGCAGCGTCGTCATGATGGAAGCCATGCGCATCCTTCGGACGCTGGGCGTCCAGCCCCGCCGCACGATCCGGATCGCGCTCTGGAGCGGCGAGGAGCAGGGACTGTGGGGATCCAGGATGTACGTCGAGAACCACCCCGACCTCCACGACCGCATCTCCGCGTACCTCAACTTCGACAACGGC
Organism: uncultured Gemmatimonadaceae bacterium; assembly: GCA_964465415.1. Lineage (GTDB taxonomy): Bacteria > Gemmatimonadota > Gemmatimonadetes > Longimicrobiales > RSA9 > SLCC01. Next base: position 407 of record CAYXJH010000519.1, on the reverse strand, counting down.
ACCGGACGCATCCGGGGCATCTACGCCCAGATGAACGAGCAGGTCGTTCCCATATTCGAGCAGCTGCTCGCCCCGTTCCGCGACCTGGACGTCGTCACCGTCCGGCACGAGAACACCGGCGGCACGGACCATCTGTCCTTCGACCGCGCGGGAATCCCCGGCTTCCAGTTCGTCCAGGACCCGATCGAGTACTCGAGCCGGACACACCACAGCCACGTCGATACGTACGAGCGGCTCGTGATCGAGGACCTCCAGCAGGCCGCGGTCATCGTCGCGTCGCTGGCGTACCACATCGCCATGAGGGACGAGATGCTCCCGCGCAAGGAGACGGCGGCCGCGGCGCGGTAGGGGTTCGACTTCGACTTCGACTTCGACTTCGACTTCGACTTCGACTTCGACTTCGACTT
>CAYXJH010000518.1:0-2195 GCA_964465415.1 uncultured Gemmatimonadaceae bacterium | reverse complement strand
CGTCCTCCGCGTCCGTGAGCTCTCCCGCCGGCCGCGCAGCCGCACCGGCCGCCGCCATGTACTGCGAGCCGAGCGCCACGAGCCGGTCCCGGTCGATGCCCGGCGTCGTGGGTCGCCAATCCGCCAGGAACGTCGTGACTTCCTCCTCCAGCGAGCGCCGCCGACCTTCCGGCCGGGTCGACAGCCGCGGCGTATTGGGCCGTCGGGCCTCGAGCTGGAAATGCAGGGCCTCCGCCTTCAGCGCCCGTATTCGACCGTGATCGAGCTGGCGGAACAGGTCCCGCGGCATGTCGGTGATCACGAGGCGAACGACCCTGCCGGCCACACCCCCGGGCAGGGCGCTGACTGCGTTCAGGATCCGCCGGTCCACCTCCTCCGCGCTCAGCCACTCCGGCTCCCCGTCCCGCTCCTCGCCGCCCGCCACCCGCGCGCTGAACCGGGGCAGGTCGACGACGGACCGGGTCGTGACCTCCTGGAACGCCCCCCGGCGAGCATCGGTGTCGAACAGCACCCACCCCTTCCGCGTGTCCGCCTCGGCCCAGACGTTCGTCGCGGTCCGCTCCGGCGCGCCCGCATACCACATGTTGTTTGCGACGCGGGTCGCGTTGTGGTAATGGCCGAGTGCCACGTAGTCCCAGGACTCCTCCGCCAGCGCGGACCGGTCAATCTGCGCGCCGCCGTGCTCGGCCATCCGGAGCAGCTGGTCGTCCACGCCGGTGCCCGATACGGTGCCGTGGAGCATCAGAACGTTGACGCTCGCTTCCGGGTCCGGCTCGATCGGCGGGAGGTCGGCGCCCAGCAGCGCGGCGTGCGGCAGGCAGCGAACGCTCGCGTCCAGGACCGGCAGCCGGACCGTCCGCGCCTGGTCGTCCACCGCGTGCACATCCGGGATCTCGGCCAGGAGCCGGAGGATGCTTCCCGCATCCGCGGTCCGGGGCGCATCGTGGTTGCCGGCGATGGCAACGACCGGCGTGGTGGGGAGGGCCCGCCGTAGCCTCATGAAGTGGCGGAACCCGTCCATGATGGCGGCGTTCGACGGTCGGACGGTATGGAAGATGTCACCGGCGACCAGGACGAGGTCGGGCTTTGCCGCGATCACCTGGGCCAGCACGCGGCCTACCGCCTCCGACACGTCCCGCTCCCGCTGATTCGCGCCGCCGGACGCCAGCCGGTGGTATGCCCGGTAACCAAGGTGCAGATCGGCCAGGTGCGCGATCAGCATCGTCCCCGGGGCCTGCGATCCAGGTACACCGTCACGACGCGCGGCTGCCCGACACCCGCACCACCTCGCCGTTGACCCCGGACGACGCCTCGCTCGCCAGGAACAGCACGACCTCCGCCACCTGCTCCCGCGTCACCAGCCGGCGTCCCGGTGCAACCGCGGCTCCGTTCCCTCCTTCAGCCTCCTCACCTCTCGTGTTCTCCTCGGTATCGACGAATCCCGGCGCCACAGCGTTCACTCGTACTCCAGCCGCCTGCTCCTCCTGGGCCAGGGCCCGCGTCAACGCGATTACCCCGGCCTTCCCCGCGCTGTACGCGCCGAGCCCCGCGACGGCCCGCTCCCCGGCCGGCGACGCGAAGTTCACCACCGTCCCTCGCGCAGCCCGGAGAAGGGGCAGCGCCGCCCGGGTGGTCACGAATGCCGTCGTCGCGTTCGCATCCAATTCGCGTCGCCAGTCGTCGTCGGACGTTTCGGCCAGCGGGCCCGTGACCCTCAGCCCGCCAGCGACATTCACCAGCACGTCGAGCCGGGCCAAGCGCTGACGCACCGCGTCCACCACCCGGTCCGCCCCGCCGGGCTCGATCAGATCCGCCACCACCGCCATCACGTCGGGACCCAGTTCACGCGCCCGCTCCTCCACATCCGGGCCTCGGCCGGTGATCACGACGTGGTCACCCTGCTCGACGAACGCCCGCGCTACAGCGAATCCCAGCTGACCCCGGCCGCCCACGCCCGTCACGACAACCACTCGATCGCCCATCCCTCCCTCCTTTCCCTCCGCCCCATCACCCGCCGACAGCTCGACCGACCCCGCCGCGGTGACCAGCAGGGCCGTGCCCAGCAGCACCGGGCCAGGCGGCAGCATGGGAATGAGCCAGCCTGCGGTCAGCAGCACGCCCATCGCCGCCCCGATCATGGCCGGCAGGACAACGCCCCCCGCCCCACCGGAGCGCCGCCGCCCCCATCGCCCGTC
>CAYXJH010000517.1:0-2200 GCA_964465415.1 uncultured Gemmatimonadaceae bacterium | reverse complement strand
CCGCCGCCCGCTCCGCCGCGTGGCGCAGAGCATCGGGCACCTCCACCCGCTCGGCCGCCAGCAGCGCCGGGCCCCCCACGTGGTACTCCTGCCCGTCCACGGTAGCCGCCACGCCTTTGCCCGTGATGGCCCGGAAGTCGTCCGCGGATGGGATCTCCACGCCCTTCTCCTCGGCGGACTTCACGATCCCCCGGGCGATCGGGTGCTCCGACTCCGTCTCCACCCCCGCGGCCAGCCGGAGCGCTTCCTCCTCGGTCACGTCCTCGGCTACTGTCAGGCCCACCACGCGGTGCTCGCCCAGGGTGAGCGTTCCAGTCTTGTCAAAGATGACGACGTCCAGGTTCCGGGCTTCCTCGAGGCCCCGGCGGTCGCGGACCAGCAGGCCGCCCTCAGCGCCACGGGTGATGGATATGGCCACAACCAGCGGCACCGCCAGCCCCAGGGCGTGTGGGCAGGCGATGACCAGGACCGTCACGGTGCGGACGATGGAGAAGTCGATGGGCGCGCCGATCAGCTGCCAGACTACCAGCGTGATGACGCCGGCGGACAGCGCCACGCCTGTCAGCAGCTGGGCGGCACGGTCCGCCAGGTGCTGGGCCCGGGACCTGGACTTCTGGGCGTCCGCTACCAGCCGCATGATCCCCGACAGCTTCGTATCCTCACCCGTCCCGCGCACCTCTACCCGCAACGAGCCCTCGCCGTTGATGGTGCCGGCGATCACCTCGTCGCCCTCACCCTTCTTCACCGGGCGCGACTCGCCCGTGATCATGGCCTCGTTGAGGTCGCTCCGGCCCTTCCGGACCACCCCGTCGACCGGCACGCTCTCGCCGGGCCGGACCAGGACCAGGTCCCCGCTCCGGAGCTCCGTCACCGGGACTTCATCCTCGCCGCCATCAGTGATGCGCCGGGCGGTGTCGGGGAGCAGCTTCGCCAGCGCCTTGAGCGCGCCCCGGGCTTCGGTGATGGACCGCATCTCGATCCAGTGTCCCAGGAGCATGATGGTCACGAGCGTCGCCAGCTCCCACCACAGCGGTTGGGCGTCGATCAGCCCCAGCTGGACCACCCAGGAGAAGACGAAGGCCACAGTGATGGCCAGGGAGATGAGGGTCATCATCCCCGGCAGCTTGGCTCGCAGCTCGTGCCAGGCGCCTTCGATGAAGACCCAGCCGCCGTAGAAGAAGATCCCGGTGCCCAGCACCGGCCCGATCCACCGCGAGCCTGGGAATTCCGGCGCCGTGTAGCCCAGCAGCATCTGAACGTGCCCGGACCAGAATACCACCGGGAGGGTCAGAACGAGGGACAGCCAGAACCTGCTCCGGAACATCTCCACGCCGTGACCGGCGTGGGCGTCATGGTCGCGGTTGTCATGGCCGTGGTGATGATCGTGGTGCTCGTGCTGCTCCACGGCTCCACCTTCCGTTTCGATGGCGGTTCTCTCCGGTCCGTGAGAAGGCGTTGACGTCCGGCAAGAATCCCACCAGCCCCGGCGGTCTTTCGCCTTGTGGGGCATTTCCTCACGAGGACATGGGGCAATCACGCATTGCCGGGAACCCGAAAAGGTAGCATCTTATTCCGCATGAACCGTCGTCTCCGTCTCGTGGCCGCGCTGCTGGCGCTGGTTGCGTTCTCCGCGTATGTCGCGGAGAGCGTCGCCACGCCGTTCTGCGGGCCTGCTTCAGAGCAGGCCGGTTCCGAGCATGCCGCCCACGTGGGCGCGGGCGATCATCACGACCATTCCGAGTCGCACCATTCTGACGCCTCACATGAAGCGCCCTGCCCAATGAGTTTCGGCGGAGCCACGTGCGTGGCCGTCTCACTCCCGGCCAGGGCGGCGTCGGTCCAACTTCTGCCTGCAGAGGTCGAGGGCGAGTTCACGCGCGACCAGGCGGGCACGTCCCTGCTGCTGATCCACACCATCTACCACCCTCCTCGGGCATAGCTCCCTTGCCGGGCCGTCCGCCCGGCATCCTCGTCGAGCTGAGCTGACTATGCTGCGCGGTCCGCGCGGCAGCGTGCGGCGTGTGCCGCGCGAAACGCTGACGAAGTAGAGCTATGCATACGTACATCCTCATCGCGCTCATCGCGCTGAGCCTGCCCGCGAGCGTGGCGGCGCAGGAGCGGACGCACACCGAGAGCGACATCATCGCCGCGGCCCGTGCGGGCAGCGTCGAGCTGCGTGCGGCCCGGGCAGGGGCAGCGG
>CAYXJH010000516.1:0-2207 GCA_964465415.1 uncultured Gemmatimonadaceae bacterium | reverse complement strand
AGGAAACCCTGCTCGAAATACCAGGCCGCGGTGCGCCCGAGGCCTTCACGGGCATGGACGCGGGGCTCGTATCCCAACAGCCTCGTCGCCTTGGCGTGGGTGAACTCCCGATTGTTGGTGAACAGGTGCGCTCGCCGCCGGTGCAGGGGGGGATCGATCCGGAGGGGCACGCACACCGCCTCGCAGACCGCTGCCGCGGTCAGTAGCGGCCACAGCGGGAACCTCAAGCGCGGCGGATCTACGCCCACGGCCTCGGCGATCGTGGCCACCATGTCCCGTAGAGGCAGGGACTCGGGTCCGCTCAGGATGAACGTCTCGCCCAGCGCGTCCTGTTTCTCACCGCACAGCAGAATTCCGTCCACGAGATCATCGATGTAGACCAGCCCGAAATTCACCTCGCCCCTTCCGAACATGATGAACCGACGGTTCCTGATCATCCGGAACAGCGGCATGAGCCTGAGGTCCCCGGGGCCGTAGATCCCGGCGGGTCGGAAGATCGCCACCGGCTGGCCCGCGGCCATGGCGTTCTGCGCCAGCATCTCCCCTTCCAGCTTTGTCACCTGGTAGATGTCGCCGGGGTTGAAGCGAGTCGTCTCGTCGGCCGGCGCGATCTCCGGCTCGATGTGCCCGTGGACACCGCCGGTGGAGCAGTGGACGACACGCTCGCAACCGTGCCGGCGAGCCGAGTCCAGTACGTACGCCGTGCCGTCCCGGTTCACTGCCCGGTAGTACTCGTCCGGGTGGCCGGCCGTGCGGAAACAGGCCGCGATGTGGTAGACCTGCGCGACGCCCCGCACCGCCCGATCCACCGCGTCCGCGTCTGTGATGTCACCCTCCACGATCTCCAGCCCATGCTCGACGAGCGGGTCCACGTTCGAGCCGGCGCGGCACAGCGCCCGCACCGTGTGGCCCTCACCGGCGAGCCGGATGGCCAGGTTGGAGCCCGTGAATCCCGTAGCACCCGTGACCAGTACTTCCATCGCTCAGCATCAACGTTCAAGGAGCCGGCCGTGCCCGATGCTCGGCCGCAGTCTATCCCGACGATACCGAGCCGTGGTCCGCCGGCGGCGCCCCGGTCCCACCACGACTCGCGCCCGATCGGCCCAGTCCCGTCCGGTACAGCAGGTACCCGCCCGGCAGCACCACGATCGTGCTGATGGCGTAGTTCGCGACCGCCAACGCGATGGCCAGCTCCGGCCCGATGCCCAGCAGCACGAACGTGGCCACGCCGCCCGCTTCGGCGAGACCCCAGCTCTCAACGTATGCGATGATGCGGCGGGCGTACAACGCCAGGGCGATGATCGCCGTGAGGGGAACCAGGGGGATCGCGATGCCCAGGCCGATCGCCAGCACCAGCATCTTGGCTACCTGGAGTCCGTACTCCGCGACGGCCAGGACGAAGTTTGCGGCCAGGGCCGTCCCGCGGTGGCGATAGTCGAGCGTTGCCCGCGAGGCCTTGCGCCCGACCTCCATGAAGCGGCGTGGGACCCACCGATCAACGAGCCGGCCGGCCCACCGGTGCACGCTACCGCTCAGGACCGCGATCAGCGCTCCCGCCGTCACCACCACTCCGACCCCGATCGCGACCAGCAGGATGGTCTGGGAGCCGCCCCTGCCGAGGCCGTGCACGAGTGCCAGATAGCAGAGCGCCCCGGCCGCCACCGCGACACTCGCCAGCATCGCCATCAGCTTCTCGACGGTGATCGACCCGACGAGCAGGCCCGTGGAGATCCCGAACCGGCTCGCCAGGTAGCCCCGGAACACGTCGTGCGCGGCGGCGGCCGGAACCATCCGGCTGGTGAACCCGACCTGGAAGTACGCGCTGATGGCGTCGCGCAGACGAAGCCGCTCGCCGCCCGCGCTGACGAGCTGTCGCCACTTGTAACCCATGAGGCAGCGATCCAGCAGGCCGATCACGAGCGCCAGCACGAGGATCGAAGGCGGGAGGGAGATCAGCGCGGCGCCAACGGCGCGGACATCGAAGAGGAGGGCCGCTGCGGTGATAAGCGCAACAAGGAGAGCCAGTCGCCACCAGAGACCCCGGCGCCAACCGCCCCGGGGCTCCGTGCCGGCACCCCCCTCCCCGAGGCCGCCGTTCATCGGCGCGCCAACATCCGGGACGGCGCCGGTTCGGGTATCTGGGCGTTCATGCGGGAAAACACTTCCGCTGCGATCCAGTCGCGTACCTGCTCGCTGTAGTGGAGCTC
>CAYXJH010000515.1:0-2223 GCA_964465415.1 uncultured Gemmatimonadaceae bacterium | reverse complement strand
GCTCGCCCGTCAGGCCTGGCTCGACTTCGCCGCGACCGGCGACCCGGGAAGAGCCGATCGGGAGGGCCGCCAATGTTCCGGTGGTGGTGATCGATGCGGGTCACGGCGGGGTCGACCCCGGCCGGATCGGCCCGTCCGGCATCAAGGAAAAGGACATCGTGCTGGACGTGTCCCGCCGACTGGCCCGTTCGCTGACGCAGCGCGGTTACGAAGTGCACATGACCCGCAATTCGGATGTCCTGGTCAACCTGGCCCACCGGTCGAAGATGGCCAACGAGTGGCGAGGCAATCGACCTGGACTCTTCCTTTCCATCCATGCCAACGGCGTCAGCGACCATCGCGTCCGTGGCTTCGAGACGTTCTTCCTGTCGGACGCCCGGACGGATGATGAGCGGCGGGTCGCGGAGATGGAAAACGCCGCGGTCGCCTACGAGACGCCCGACCGGGTGGTCGGGACCGACGACCTGGATTTCATCCTGAACAACCTCCGCAACGACTACTACATACGCGCGTCCCACGACCTGGCCGGATTGGTCCAGGACTCCTTCAGCCGCTTCCACGCCGGCCCGAACCGGGGCGTGAAGCAAGCGGGCTTCCGGGTCCTGGTGGGTGCCTTCATGCCCGCGGTCCTGATCGAGCTCGGCTTCCTATCCAACCCCGTCGAGGAGCGGCTCCTCGCTACGCCCGCGTTCAAGGACCGCTCCGTCACCGCCATCGCCGATGCGGTCGATCGCTTCTTCCAGAAGCAGGGGGACCTGTGGGGCAACGGCTCTCGCTGACGGCCCGACCATGAGGCTCGATCAGGAGGTCCTCGGCGCCGAGTTCCAGAACCCCGTCCTGCTAGCCGGTGGCACCGCGGGGTACGGCCGGGAGCTGGACGGGCTCGTCGATCTCGACGGCCTGGGCGGCATCGTGACGAAAGCCGTCACACCCGAGCCCAGACCGGGGAACCCGCCCCTTCGCGCGGCGGAGTACTGGGCGGGTATGATCAATTCGATCGGCCTCGCGAACGTCGGGCTCGAGGCATTCCGAAGCGAAAAGCTCCCCTGGCTGCGGGACCGGCTGCGAAATGCGCGCGTCCTTGTCAACGTGGCCGGCGCCACGGTGGAGGATTACGTCGCGGTGGTGGATGGGCTGGATGGCGAGGATGGGTTCGTCGGCTTCGAGCTGAACGTGTCGTGCCCGAACGTGAAGGAGGGCGGCGCGACGTTCTGTGCCCGGCACGACCTGTTGGAGGAGGTAATCGCCGCGGTCCGGAAGCGGACCCGCAGGCCGCTGGTGGTCAAGCTCGCGCCCAACCTGCCGGACATCGGAGCGACCGCTCGCGTGGCCGTGGAAGCCGGCGCCGATGCGCTGACGCTGATCAATACCTTCCCCGGCCTCCTCTTCGATCTGGCTACGAATACGTCGGTGCTGGGCGCCGGTACAGGTGGCGTCAGCGGCCCGGGTATCCTGCCCATGGGCGTGTATTCGGTCTGGCGCGTGCGCCAGGCGGTCGATGTCCCCATTATCGGGGTCGGCGGGATTCGGTCGGGAAACGACGCGGTGCAATACCTGCTCGCGGGCGCGTCGCTGATCCAGATCGGAACGGCCGCATTCGGGGACCCGCGAGCACCGGAGCGGGTATTGAAAGGCCTGCGGCGACATGGTCGTCGAAGCGGAATCGAACATGTCGGCGAACTGGTCGGAGCGGGCAGGGTCCACGGAGGCAAGCGCCCAGCATGAAGAGCCTGATCGTCGCGCTCGACCTGCCGACGGCCACCGAAGCCCTGGACCTGGTCGATCAGCTCGGGGCGCAGGCCGACTATGTCAAGGTCGGCTCCCAGCTGTTCACCCGGGCCGGGCCGCCTCTCGTGAGCGAGCTCAAGAAGCGGGGCAAGCGAGTGTTCCTGGATCTCAAATACCACGACATTCCGACCACGGTGGCCCGCGCCGTCGAGGCTGCTGCGGAACTGGATGTGGACATGCTGACCCTCCACGCCTCCGGCGGCTCCACCATGCTGAAGGCCGCCCGCGACGCCGTGGGCGATGACGGTCCCACCCTGGTCGGCGTCACGCTCCTCACCTCCTTCACCGCGGCGGACGTCGAGGAGGTCTGGGAGAAGGAGCTGCGATCGATCCGCGACGAGGTGGCCCGCCTCGCGGCGCTGGCCGCGGCATCCGGCCTGGACGGCGTCGTTTCCTCGGCCCTCGAGGTGGAGGCGCTCAAGCGCAAGCATGGGG
>CAYXJH010000514.1:0-2229 GCA_964465415.1 uncultured Gemmatimonadaceae bacterium | reverse complement strand
GGCCTGCGCGCCGGCGGCCCAGCCGCGGGAGGCCCAGGCGGACACCGGCCCGCGCCTCCCGCTGTGGGAGCTGCGAGCTGGCGCGAGCACGGTCTACCTGCTCGGCTCCGTGCACCTGCTCCGACCCGAGGTCTATCCGCTGGACGACGTCATTTACACAGCATTCGACGCGTCGGAGGTCGTGGCGTTCGAGCTCGACTTCGCCGAGATGATGGCCGCGGCGCCGGTGATGATGCAACGCGGAACGTATGACGATGGCCGGACCCTGTCCGGCGTGCTCCCTGCCGACACCTACGCGGACCTCGAGGCCCGCGTGGCCGAGGTGGGCCTGCCCATGGGGGTCGTCGATCGCATGAAGCCGTGGCTGGCCGCCATGACGCTGTCAGCGCTGGTATTGCAGCGGGGCGGGTATGATGCGGCCACGGGCATCGACCTCCATTTCCATGAGCGCGCGACCCAGGCCGGCAAGCGGACCATCGGACTGGAGACCATGGACGAGCAGATCGATGTGTTCGAGGGTCTCGACACCGAGGCGCAGGTCGCCTTCCTGCAATCGACGCTGGATCAGCTCGACGACACGGTCGCCGACCTCGACGAAGCGACCGTGCTCTGGCAACGAGGCGACACCCAGGGCCTGGCCCAGATGTTCATCGAGGCGATGGGTGACCAACCGCTGCTCATGGAACGCCTGCTCTACGATCGAAACACGAACTGGGTCCCCGGCATCGAGGCGCTGCTCCAGGAGCCCGACACCGCCATCGTCATCGTGGGAATGGGCCACCTGGTGGGCGCGGGCAGCGTCATCGCGCTGCTGCGCGAGCGGGGCCACTCGGTGACGCAGCTCCGGTCACGGATACCTGCGGTGGTCGAAGGCCGTTGATCGAACCATCAGCGCGACGCGCTTGGTACCCTGTTCCGTGTCCTGCTCGCCAACCACGTGGAAGCCCAGGTGCTGGTGGAAGGCGAGCGATCCGGGGTTGGGCGGACGTAGGTTGACCTCGCAGCAGAGGGTGGGCAGCCCGGGCGAGCCCGGCGCATGGGTACCCAGCGCCGCATCGAGCGCCTCGTAGAGGGCACGACCGGTTCCCCTGCCCCTCTCGCCGGTCGCTACCGCGACCCGATCGACGTAGACGAAGTCGCTCAGCCGCTCCTCGAACCACTGGTAGTTCGGGCTGTCATACGGCATGCCCGGCGGCAGTGCCAGGAGGAAGCCGAGGATGCGCGGCACGTCGCTGCCGGGCGGATCCTCCGCCCCCAGCTCCGCCTCCGCCACGAGGAAGGCTCTCGCGTGGGCGGCCATGCGCTGGAAGAACGAGACATCCACGGAGCCCATCGCGGGCACGGCCTGCTGGTTCAGGGCATGGACGGCTGGCAGATCGGCGACGGTGGCGGCCCGGATCCGCATGACCTACCCTGGGAGTCCCAGTGCATGGCGGGTAGCCGCCGGGATCCCGTCGACCTTGGCGCCGAGTACCCGGTCCTCGATGGCGCGGCCGGTCGGGGCGCGCCCGCCTGCGAGCGTCACGCCCTGTGTCGCTCGAACACGCCCGTCTCCCGGTTCTTCCGGACGGCGTCCCAGTCGAAGACCCGGCCGTTCATGACGATGTAGACGCCGGGGGGGAGGACCTGCACGACGGCCAGTGCGCCGCCCAGGTTGAAGAGCCCGTCGGAGCTGCCGAAGGCGATGGGGATCATGGCGCCAGTGAGCACCATCGTCTTGTCCGCGACGCTCCGCGCCAGGACCGCCGCAGTCTCGACCATGGTGTCGGTGCCGTGGGTGATGACGATCCGGTCTTCCGGCGAGTCCCGGCACTGGCGCGCAATGAGATCCCGGTCCGCGTCGGTCATCTCCAGGGAATCCACCATCATCAACGTCCGGATCTCCACGTCCACCCGGCAGCGCCCCAACTCCAGCATCTGCGGGAGGTGGGTGTCCTGGAAGTACAGACGACCCCGGATCTCGTCGTACTCCTTGTCGAACGTCCCGCCGGTCACGAACAGTCGGATCGCCATGGCCTGCAAGGTACGGGGAGGAACGCCCTTCGCAACACCAACCGGACGGCGACGTCGTGGCACCTGCCATCGCCCGTGAAGCTGGCCGCCATTTGCGCGGGGCCGGACCGAAACGGTCAGCGCGTCAGGAGCGCAGGTGGCGGAGCGCGGAGCGGGCGGCGTGGTAGCCGCACATGCCGTGCACGCCGCCGCCGGGCGGCGTGGCGGCCGAGCACA
>CAYXJH010000513.1:0-2231 GCA_964465415.1 uncultured Gemmatimonadaceae bacterium | reverse complement strand
GCACGACGGCGCAGCTCCGGGCCGGCCGCCGCCATGACCCGGCGCACGAGGCGCTCGTGGCCGAGCCGGTCGGACGCCAGGTCCAGAACCGTGAGGTCGACTTTCTCGAGGTCCATACCTCAACCCTCCATCGAGCGCCGCAACGCTTCGTGATTCCGCAGGGCCTGCCGGGCATGGAACAGGTGCGCCCGCACTGTCCCTTCCGGCAATTCCAGGAGCTGACCAATCTCCCGGTGCTTCCAGCCCTCCAGGTCGTGCAGCAGGACCACCTGCCGCTGGACCTCCTTCAGCTCGCCGAGCGCCTCCAGCAGGTCGCGACGCAACCGCTGTCGCTCCGCATCCCGGTGCGGGCCTGGCTCGGGCGACGCGGGGGAGACCACGTCCAGCGCCACCGCGTCGCGTACGCCCAGGTACCGGCGCACGCTGTGCGCCCGGTTGCGCACGATCCGGAGCAGCCATGCGCCGAACCGCGCAGGGTCACAGTCGTCGATCCGCTCGAGCGCACGGATGAACGCATCCTGACACACGTCCTCCGCGTCGGCCGCCTCCCTGACCACGGCCAGGGCTATGGTGTAGGCGGGACGAGTGTACCGACGCACCAGGACCTCGAACGCCGCGCCATCGCCCTGCCGGGCGAGCTCGACCAGCGCGGCATCACCGGTCATATCGTCAAGACGCGCCACAGACCATGAACGTTGGAGCCTCGCTCCCCGGGGGAACGCACCAGACCACCACGCCCAGTAATACCCGCCGGGGCGGAAGGGTGCCACTGGACCGTCGGCGGCTTGACACTCCGCCGCCGCCAACCCCATCCTGGCCTGTCTGTGATGCCACCGCGGCTCGAAGCCAGAGGGGGTAATGCCATCGGAGGAGCCTTCCCGCAAGTCGCCGCGGGCCCGTCACAATGGAGATCCCGACCCGCCCGGGCGACCCGGCCCGCCCGGTCACCCGGTGGTGGACGAGGTCGAGGTCCTCGAAGAGCTGCTGGCTCAGGTCGTCGAGGAGACGCAGCCCCAGGCCGCTCCGTGGTTCGCCGACCTCCGTGGCCGCGGCGCCGTGGTCACCGGCGCTGCCACCGGGATCGGGCGCGCCATCGCCTTCGAGCTCGCCCGCCACGGCGCGAACATCGCCTTCAACTACCTCGGCAACGACAACGGCGTGCGTGACGAGGCGCAGCGCACGGCCAGTCAGCTGCGGCAGCTCGAGGTGACGGTCTTCGCGCGCGAGAGCGATATCCGGCGTCCGGACGAGGTCAAGGCGTTCGTGGACGCGGCCCGGGAAGCGCTGGGGCGGATCGACATCCTGGTGAACAACGCCGGGATCGGCCGGGATCGGGCACTTTGGCGCATGAGCGATGACGAGTGGGGCGACGTCATCGCCACCAACCTGACCGGCTCGTTCAACATGATCCGGGCCGTCGCCCCCCTGTTCCGGGCCCAGCAGGACGGGAAGATCGTCAATGTCAGCTCGATCCACGGCCTCCGCTCCGAGTTCGGACTGGCCAACTACGCCGCATCGAAGGCGGGGCTCCTGGGCCTGACCCGTTCGGCCGCGGTCGAGCTGGGACCGTCGAACGTGAACGTCAACGCCGTCGCGCCCGGCTACATCCGCACCACCCGGCTGACGGACGCGGTGCCCGCCGAGATCCTGGACCGGGCGCGGGAGCAGAGCGTGCTGGGCCGACTGGGCGGGCCGCAGGACGTGGCCAACGTCGTGCTCTTCCTGTGCTCCGAGCAGGCCCGCCACATCACCGGTGCCGTGATCCCAGTGGACGGCGGTCACCTGCTTTGATGATCCAGATTGTTCGTCTGGCGACCACCGCGCTGGCGCTGCTCGTGGTCTCACTGGCGTGCGCCGGACCCGAGGCTCCCTCGCCTGCTCGCCTGTCCCTCGACGGGCAACGGGTCATGCTCTTCCCCGTCCCGGCCGCCCGCCCGCCCGAGCTCGACGCCGAGCTGGCGTTCTGGCTCCAGGACCGTGGGCCCCGTGTCGACTGGGTGCTGCCCGCCGAGCTTCAACGGGCGGTGGACCGTGCGCCCGCCTGGCGTGTACGCCTCAGTGACCTTCCGCGCACGGTGGGAGGTCCCCGGACGGCGCAGCGGCTGGTGGATCCCACGTACGGCGAGGTGCGCCGCGTCGGGGCGGTGGTGGATGCCACGCTCGCCCTGCTGCCGATCGAGGTGAGGCAGGTCCAGCTGGATGCGGGACCGGCACTGGAGCTGGTGGCCGCG
>CAYXJH010000512.1:0-2232 GCA_964465415.1 uncultured Gemmatimonadaceae bacterium | reverse complement strand
CGCGCCCATCCTGTAGCGAGCGATCACGCGCGCGACCGCCGCGCCCGACGCCCTCACCTTCGCCGCCGAGACCCTCGCCCGCATCCGCGCCCGGATGGAGGCTGACAGGCCGATGGGTACCCTTTCCGATCGGGAGTTGGCGGTCCTCCGACTCGTCGCCGCCGGCCATTCCAACCAGGAGATCGCCGACGCGCTCTTCCTCGCCGTCGGGACCGTGAAGAAGCACACCCACAACATCTACGGCAAGCTCGGCGTCCGCAGCCGCACGGGCGCGCTCCGGGCGGCCGCAGAGCAGGGTCTCCTCGCGTCCTCCGCAGAATAAACCCGAGAATAAACCTTCGTTCAGTCCGCCCGCCCGCCGCGCTGGCCATCCTTCGTCGCGAACAACGACGCAACGCGAAGGGAGGCCGCCATCACACCCGCACCGACCACACCGACCGCATTCACGATCCACGTGGGCGCCACCGTCGATCCTGACTGGAGGGACTGGCTCGACGGAGCAGCCCTGGTAGCCCGGGATGACGGCACCTGCCTGATCAGGACCGTCGGATGCGATCAGGCCATGCTACTCGGTCTGATCGTGCGGCTCCGTGACCTGGGGATCCCGCTCATCGGCGTCTACCCGGACCGTAACGCCGTCCGCCCGGTCCCCGCATCCACCGACTGAACGAGGAGAATCACCATGAATCGCCACCGCATTTCCGTTGCCGCCCTGGCCGCCGCGCTGTTCCTGGCAGCACCCCTGGCCGCACAGACACAGGACCCGAGAGAGTCCCCTTACCGGCTCTCCTGGGCCCGGGACGGGGCGATCTTCGCCGCGGCCGGAGCCGGCGTGGGCATCGCCGACCTCGTGACCTCCGAGCACGACCCGCTGACCGAGACCGAGCTCATGCGATTCGAGCGAAACGACGTCCTCTGGTTCGATCGCCCCGCCACGCACCGCTTCGACACGGACCTCATCCGGCTGAGCGAGCAGATCGGAACGCCGCTCGCCCTGGCGCCCTTCGCCCTGCTGCTCGATTCCAGAATCCGGGCGGATTGGCAGGTCCTGGCCGTCCTGTACGTCCAAACGACCATGCTCAGCGCGGCCACCTCGACCATCGCCAAGGAGTCCATCACCCGATACCGCCCGTACGTCTACAACACCGATCTGACGTACGAGCAGCGGACCCAGCGCGAGCCGGGCAAGGCGTTCTTCTCGAGCGCAGCCACATCCGCGTTCGCCCACGCGGTACTGCTGGCCACGGTCTTCAGCGACCACCACCCGGATTCAGCCCTCAAGCCCGTCGTCTGGGGCGGCGCCCTCGCGGCGGCCGGCACCGTCAGCTACCTCCGCTTCGCGTCCGGGATCCACTACCCGAGCGACATCCTGGTGGGCGCCGCCGTGGGCGCAGGGATCGGCCACCTCGTCCCGCGGCTCCATCGGACTGGCGACCGTGCCTTTACGGTGGTCCCCAGCGCCGGACCCGAGGGCGCTGGCCTGGCCATCCGCATCGATTTCTGAAGCTGAGACCACCATGGATACGACCGAAACGAACAGGATGGGACGCTTCCGGAGGGTCCTGGCGTCGACCGCGAAGTGGGGAGGCCTGGGATTCGTCACCCTGCTGACCCTGGGGGCCACGTACCAGGCGGTCGCCACCGCTTCGGACCGCAGCCGGTTTCCCGCCCCGGGCCGGCTCGTGGAAGTGGACGGTGCCCGGATGCACATCGACTGCGTCGGCCGCGGCCAGCCGACGGTGATCCTCGATGCCGGCAATGGCGGCCTCGTTTCCACGTGGGCGTGGATCCAGCCAGAACTGGCTGGGCACACCCGGGTGTGTGCCTACGACCGGGCCGGCCTCGGGTGGAGCGAGCCAACCGGTTCACCGCGGAACGCCGTCACCATCGCCCACGAACTGAAAGCGCTCCTCGATGCGGCAGATGAGAGCGGCCCCTACGTACATGTCGGACACTCGCTCGCCGGGATCTACGGCCGGGTGTTCGCCGCCGAGTTCCCTGCCGAGGTTGCCGGGCTCGTGCTGGTGGACGCGTCGCACCCACAGCAATTCGAGCGGTTTCCCGAAGAGATCGTCCGGCGGATGACGATCTTCAACCGGCTGATGCAGGTCGCGCCGATGGCCGCCCGGTTCGGGATCATCCGCGCAACCAATCTGTACGGCCGGATGGCGAAAGGGCTCCCTGAGGCCGACTACGCCCGTGCTTCCGCCATGACCGCCAGGCCGGTGAGCG
>CAYXJH010000511.1:0-2239 GCA_964465415.1 uncultured Gemmatimonadaceae bacterium | reverse complement strand
TCCTCGATGTCGCCCACCAGCAGCTCGGGCACGCCTACCTCCAGAAAGGGCTGCACGTAGAAGCCATCGCAGCCCTCGAGCGCGCCACCGAGATGAGCGGCGGCCGGGACGCTGCCCATCTCGCGTACGCGCATGCCGTCACCGGCGACACCACCGCGGCGCGACGCATCCTGACGGGCCTCCTCTCGGCACCGGGACCGGCGACCGAGCCGTTCGGCCTCGCCCTGGCTTACGTCGGGCTCGGAGAGGTCGATGAGGCGTTCCGCTGGCTCGAGCGCGGCTTCGACGCCGGCGCGCCATTCATGCACGCCACCCGCGTCACCCCCGCGTTCCAACCCCTCCACGGCGACCGCCGCTGGCAGGCCGTGCTGCGGCGGATGAAGCTGGCGCTGTGATTCAGGCTGTAGTGTAGCCCGGACCCTTCGACCGTCCCGTGACATACGATCGTCTCGACATACCGTAAGGGGCTCAGCCGTCTGGCGTAGCGCGGCCCCTCGTGGCCCGGCTGGGAGCGGCAGCGAACCGGCACGTCCGGGATGAGCCCGAGCTGCCGACGCCGTCGCTGGCGACACGCACTCCGCGGGGTACCGGACGCCCCGCTGCGTCGCCACAATCGGAGCCCCGGCGGTGGCGCCGGCCCTGCCTGGTGTCGGTACCCGGTGGAGACATCAGTGCATATCGTTGCCCATGGCCCGGTGATCGAGGCGCTGAAACGCCAGGAACTCGTGGATGGCCCGAAGCGCCGACGTGTCCGCCGTCTCGATCCGGACCTCACCGCCTCGAGGGAGCTGGCTGTACGTGTACCGGATCGCCTCCTTCCGCTCGGCCATCGTGCGCGTACCGGGCACCGCATCCATGGAGTGAACGAAGGCCGGGGTGCTGAAGTCTCCCCTCGCGAAATCAACGACGATCTCCTGCAGGTGCGTACGGATCCGAGCCACGGCCGCATCATCGCCTGCGGCGTCCTGGAACTCGATCCGGCCCCCATCGGGCAGGTCGTCGAACCTGTGCACCGATCTGTACTGATCGACTCCCATCCCCTCCGGCGCGGCGCCGCGCTCCTGCAGCCCGGCGAAGGCGGGGTCGTCCGCCGGCTCGCCTGCGGCAGACCCCGGTTGATCGCCGCAGGCCCCAACGGCCGCCGCGAGTATCAGTACCAACGTCGTCCGCATCGTACCTCCTGGCACGGGAATGGATCAGTGGACTACCGGGTGCGAGCGACGAACGAGGACATCCTGGCGGCGCTGGTCGAACTGCCTCACCCCGGAGACCCATGACCATTGAGATCCGGCTGTATTCGGACTTCGTCTGACCGTTCTGCTTCATCGCGGAGCGTAGCAGCCTGGAGCGGTTGCAGGACGAGTACGACGTCGCCATCGACTGGCGCGGGTTCGAGCTTCATCCCGAGACGCCGGAAGGGGGCGTGGCCATCGAGCGCCTGTTCGGCGCGGACCGGGTCGCGCCGATGCGCCAGTACATGGACCGGTTCGCCGGGCAGTTCGGGATCACCGACATGCGCCAGCCCTCCCACCTGCCCAACACCCGGCGGGCCCTGGCGGCCGCCGAGCTCGCCCGGGATCAGGGCCGGCTGGCCGCGTTCCGAAAGGCCGCCATGGACGCGTACTGGCGCCACGGCGAAGACCTGGAGGACGACGGCGTAGTGCGACGGATCGCCGCTGGCGTGGGCCTGGACCCTGATGGCGCCGTCGCTGCCATGAGCGATCCAGAGTACCTGGCCCGGGTTGACGCCGTGCGCCGCGAGTCCATCAACGCCGGCGTGACCGGGATCCCCACCTTCTTCTTGGGCGACGAGGTCGTGGTCGGCTGCCAGCCCTACGATACTCTTGCCGCCGCCGTCGAGCGAGCCGGCGGTTTGAAGCGACGCGACGCGGGCCAGCCGCCCGCCTGATCATCCTCCTGTTGTTCCGGGAGCGCGGGTTCTCCGGCGCCACCGTGGTCCGGGGGGCCGCCGGGTTCGGCGCCAGCGCCGTCATCCACACCGAGAAGATCCTCCGCCTCTCCCTGGACATGCCCATCATCCTCGACGTGGTGGATGGTGCTCCACCGATGCCTCGAGCGCACTCCGCGCACCGTGTCTGAGACCAGGTCCGCCCGATCCGCCGTGGGGTGCCCCGGGGGAAAAGGATACGCGGCATCACCTCAGCTCCGTCCAATCCACCGCGTCCCCGTTCAATACCCGGGGCCGCACCGCCCGTAGTTTGGTCGCGGGTGCCGGACA
>CAYXJH010000510.1:0-2242 GCA_964465415.1 uncultured Gemmatimonadaceae bacterium | reverse complement strand
TAACGGCCCCCCGGGTGTGGGCGGCGGCCCTCCGGGCGGCTCCCCGCCGGGCGGCGGCCCACCGGCCGGCGTAGGACGGCCCGGCGGACCCCCTGGCGGCGGACCTCCGGGCGGTGGCCCCCCGGGCGGCGGTCCTCCCGGCGGTTCCTGATCACGGTTCCCGCTTGCCCGCCCGGCTCGGCTGGATGGTCAGTCTGGACCGAACCGCGGGCCGTTTCCCCTTGCCAGCGCGGCCTCTCCTCCTGACATTGAGCCACCCTGCCTGACCCACTCCAACCCGTGGGGGAAACCGTGCTCAAGGAATTCCGGGAGTTCGCCGTTCGAGGCAACGTGGTCGACATGGCCGTGGGGATCATCATCGGTCTGGCGTTCGGCGTCATCGTCCAGTCGCTGGTCAACGACATCCTCATGCCGCCTGTCGGATTGATCCTCGGCAACGTGGATTTCGCGGACCTGTTCCTCGTCCTTCGTGAAGGGACGGATCCTGGCCCGTACCTCACGCTGGATGCGGCGCGGGAGGCCGGCGCGGTCACGCTGAACTATGGCCTCTTCATCAATTCCATTATCAGCTTCCTGATCGTCGCCATCGCCGTGTTCCTGCTGATCCGGTACATCAACAAGCTGCGCAGCCCGGAGGAGACGCCCGAGCCGGTCACGCCCGCGGTGAAGAAGTGCTCGTTCTGCTTCTCGGACATCGCGGTCGAGGCCACGCGCTGCGCCCACTGCACGTCGCAGCTGACGCCGGTATAGGGTCGGGGGAAGGCCGCGCCGGTGCGGTCAATCATCCACGCCGTACGCATGCCGCGTCTGGATCGTCCCATCGGTACGATGGATGATCAGGTGGCTGGGAGCTGTACGTCCCGCTAGCGACCTGCCCGCCTTCACGGCCTCCTGTTTCGTCGCATGCGTACTCTCGGCGACGGTGGCGCCCGCCGCGGCCACCGTCCACCCATCGGTTCCAGGCCGCACGTGATAGGTCATCGGGGGCGCCGCGCGACGCGCGACGACGATGCCCGCGGCAGCGGCGGCCACCCCGGCCGCTCCGATGGCCGCCCCTACGATCGCCTTCTTCTTTCGATCCATCACTGCTCCCCACGCTGGGTCCGTGTTCCGTCCGCCGACGAGGAAGGCAAGGCCCGTTCCGCGGAGGTGCCGCCACTCATCGGGTCCAGTTGATGTCCGTGGTGACGGCCGCCTCGGCGATCTCCCGGGTCACGAGGACCTGATCGATCCGGCTGCCGTCCATGTCCACCACTTCGAGGCGCAAACCACGCCAGTGGACCACGGCGGCTCGCGCCGGCTCGCCCCCGATACGGTCGTGGAGGAAGGCATGGAGGGTCGGATACCGCACGAGGTCGAGCGGGTCATACTGGAAGAATCCGAGGAACTCGTCGAACGGGATGAGGCCATCGACGAGCCACGATCCGTCCTCTCGCTCCACCACGCCGGGCGCCACCATCTCCCTCACCTGCGGCATGTCGCCGACAATGCCCGCCAGAACGTCGTTCAACGTGACCACGCCCTCGACCCGGCGCCCGCCGTCCGTGATCACCGCGATGTGGTCACCCGACCACTGGAACAACTCCAGGAGCCGGAAGACGGGCGTCCATCGCGGCACGACGTGGGGCTCCCGGACCAACCCGTCCAGCGCCAGCTCATGCCCGGCTGCGACCCGCTGCAACAGGTCACGAACCATCACGTACCCCGCCGTGCGGTCGATCTCGCCGTCCGCCACCAGGTACCGCGTGTGCCGGACGTCGGACAGAAAGGGCCACCAGGTCTCGGCCCCGGCCTGCCGATCCAGCCAGATGAGGTCGTCTCGTGGCGTCATGATCATGTCGACGGTCGCGTCGCTCAGACGGAACAGTCGCTCCACGATCTGTTGCTCCGTCGCTTCCAGCACGCCCGTTTCCGTGGCGTGGGCGATCATGCTCCGGATCTCCTCTTCGGTGATCTCCGCCTCCTCCTGCTCCTTCAGCGGCACGAACCGGAGGACCAGGTCGGTCGAGTACCCCAGAAGCTGTACGAGAGGCGTCGCCAGGCTCGCCAGGCGGAGCATGGGGCCTGCCGCGCGAGAAGCCATCCGTTCGGGGTCGTGGAGCGCGATCCTCTTGGGCACGAGCTCGCCGATGACCAGGGTCACATACGTCACCCCGATGACCACCAGGATGATCGCCGCCTCGTGGGCGAAGCGGCCGGGCACGCCGGCGCTCGCCAGCAAGGGCGCCAGCGTCGAGGCCAC
>CAYXJH010000509.1:0-2246 GCA_964465415.1 uncultured Gemmatimonadaceae bacterium | reverse complement strand
ATGCAGATAATGGTCGACCACGCGATCCCCGAACGCGGTCCGGGCGAGCCTGGACGGTTACGCCGTGCGACTCCTACCGCGGCCGGCAGAGCCCTGACGCCGCGCCCCCTGTCGCCTATCGCTGGGGCCGCGTCTCCGTCAGCACCTTGACGGCGCCCTCGGCCGGCTCGATCCGCGTGCCCCGGTGCCGGGCCCAGGCCTGGGTGAACTCGGCGCCGAGGATCAGGACCATGGCGCAGACGTAGCACCAGACCAGGATCACGGCCAGGGAGCCCGCCGCGCCGAACGCGCTGCCCGGGTCGGCCAGGGAGAGGAAGAACCCGAACAGGTACTTGGTCGCCACGAAGAGGGCCGCGGTCACGAACGCGCCCAGCGCCACGTCGCCCCAGCCCAGCCGGGCGTCGGGCAGGACCTTGAAGATGGCGGCGAAGAGGATGGTTGAGACGGCAAGCGACAGCCCCACGTCGATCATCAGGAGCGTTGCGCCGGTGAGCTGGCCGGGGAGCAGCTCGGCGATGTCGGTGCCCGCCCGGGTCAGGAACGCGCTCAGCACCAGCGAGACCAGCAGCAGGAACGCGACGGTGATGACCATCCCGAACGACAGCAGCCGCTTCACGACGAACGACCTGAAGCCCGACTCCGGGTCGGGCGCCACGCTCCACGCCTTGTTCAGCGCGCCCTGGAGCTGGTGGAACGCGCCGGTGGCGCCGAACGCCAGGGCCAGCAGGCTCAGGACGGTGGCGAGGAACCCGCCGCCGAAGTCGGCCGTCTCCCGGATCATGGTCTGGATCTGCTGCGCCCCGTCCGGTCCCAGCACGCCCTCCACCTGCTCGACCATGCGATCCTCGATCGTGTCCGGGTCGGCGAACACGCCGGTCAGCAGCAGGATCAGGATCAGGATCGGGGGGAGGGAGAAGACGGTGTAGTAGGCCAGCGCGGCGGCCAGGCGCGGCGCATCGTCGTCCAGGAATCCGCGGATGGTGTTCTTGAGGATGTCGAGCACGCGTGTCTCCCGTGGGTTGGAGGCGGGGTCCCATGTTGCAAGTCCCCGGCCTCCCGGGATCCGAGGGCGCCGCGGGGCCGCCTGCGCCGCGGAAGCCGGCCGCCGCTGAACGCGCCTAGCGCGGCCCGGCCCGCGTACCCTTCACCGCCCGCAGCACCTCGCCGAACGCCCGCACGTCCTCCTCGCTGAACGCGTTGGTGACCGGCTCGCCGTTCGTGCGGAACGCATCGTCGATGCTGCGCCGGCGCTGCGTGAAGACCACCCGCATGGCGCCGTCCTCCCAGCGGATGTCCTCGATCTCGTCCACCGGGTAGAGCGCCCGGGCCTGGAGCGCCCGGTCGACCGTGCGCTCCACGAACCCGCCGATCAGCCCGGCGGCGCCCTCCTGGTCCGCGGCGTCGCGCACCTCTTCACGGACCTCGTCCAGCATCTGCTCCGTCAGCGCCAGGTACATGTACTGGTCCGTCAGCGCCATGCGCACGTTGCCATCCTCGCTCGTGATGGCGAACAGGTCGGGGCCGATGTCCCGGCCGCCGAGATCCATGTCGGGGCGGTCGCCGCCACAGCCGGACAGCGCCGCGGCCAGCGACAGGGCGAGGCTAAGGGTGACGAACGTCTTCATGACGACTCCTTGGTTTCCGGCAATGCTCGTCGCTCCAGCACGACCCGAACCGCCCCTTTCCTCGGGCGGATCGGCTCGCCGCGATGATGGGCCAGCGCCTGGGTCAGCTCGGCGCCCATGAAGAATATCATTGATGAGTAGTAAATCCAGATGAGGATCAGCGCCAGCGACCCGGCGGCGCCGAACGCCGACGGCGCGCCGGCCTGCCCCAGGTACAGTCCGAGGAGCACGTTGCCGACCAGGAAGAGGATGGCGGTCGCCAGCGCGCCGCGCCACGCGTCGTGCCAGCGGACGACCGCGTCGGGGATCACCTGGAAGACCGCCGCGAACAGGAGCGTGGCGAACGCCAGGGAGACGGCGTAGCTGACCACGCGGAGCATCAGGATGGAGAGTCGCTCCGGCAGGAAGACCTCGAGCAGCCCGCCGAACGCCGTGAGCAGCGTCTGGGTGAGCAACGACAGGAGCAGCAACAGCGCCACGCCCAGGATCATGGTGAAGGACAGCACCCGCTTGATCAGGAAGTTCCGGATCCCGCCGCGTGACGGGTCCGGCTCCACCTGCCAGGCCCGGTTCAGCGCGCCCTGGAGCTGGGCGAACGCGCCCGTGGCCGCGAACAGGAGC
>CAYXJH010000508.1:0-2250 GCA_964465415.1 uncultured Gemmatimonadaceae bacterium | reverse complement strand
GCGCCGCGGCTCCCGCAGGTGACCAACCCGGCCCGGCCAGTCAGCGGCACGCGCGTCATCCTGATCGATCGGCCCGGCTCTGTTCAGTCGGCGATCCGCGTCGGGCAGGTCGGCATCGGCGCCGACGATCCCGACTTCCTGCGGATGACCGCCCTCTCGCAGGTGCTGGGCGGCGCCTTCAACTCGCGCATCAACCAGAACCTGCGCGAGCGCCACGGCTGGACGTACGGCGCCTTCACCAACTTCAACGCGCTGCGCGGGACAGGCACCTTCCTGATCGCCTCGTCGGTGCGCACCAACGCCACCGACTCGGCGCTGGTCGAATCGGTGCGCGAGTACCAGGAGATCGCCAGCCAGCCGATCCCGGCGGACGAGCTGCGCGGTGCGCTCAGCAACCTGGTGGGCAGCTTCCCCACCTCCGTGCAGACGGTGCAGGGCCTCGCCCAGCGCATGCAGACGGTGCTGCTCTATGACCTGCCGCTCTCCTACTACTCGGACTACCGCGAACGGCTGGCGGCGCTGACCTCCGAGGAGGTGCTGGAGTTGGCGCAGCGACGGCTGACGCCGGACGCCATGACCATCGTGGTAGCGGGGGACCTGGCCGCAGTCGAGGAGCCGATCCGCGCTCTGAACCTGGGGGACGTCGAGGTGTGGGACCCGTCGGGGGATCGTGTCCGATAGCGAGGGCGTCTCCCGCTCCCTGCCCCACGTGCTCGGCGCGCTCGCCGGCGCTCCGCTCGTCCTGCTCACCAGTTTCGCCTGCGCCGGGGCCGACCCCGACGCCACGCCGGCCGGCTATGCCAACCCCCACGTGCTGGTGGACACCGAATGGGTGCTCGCCCGGCTGGACGACCCGACGGTCCAATTGGTCGACGTGAGCCGGTCGGCCGCCACCCACGAGGCGGGGCATCTGCCCGGCGCGCGCCACGTCCGCTGGAACACCGACCTGGTCGACCCGGATAACGCCGTCGACCTCCAGATCCTCTCCCGCGATGCGCTCACCGACCTCATGCGTCGGCTCGGCATCGAGAACGGCCACACCATCGTCTTCTACGACGACGCCAGCAGCCTCTTCGCCGCCCGAGCCTATTGGGTGCTGAAGTACTATCGCCACGACGACGTCAGGATCTACGACGGCGGCCGCATCCGCTGGGTCGCCGAGGGACACGACCTGGCCATCGGAAGCAACGGAGATGTCGAGACCGCGGAGCGCCTCGATTCCGGCGGGTACGTCGCCGGAGAGCCCGACCCCGACATCGCCACCGACTGGGGCCAGGTGGTCGCCCGGATCGGCGACCCGGCCGCCCTCGTCTGCGACACTCGCACCCGCGACGAGCACCTGGGCAACGACGTGCGCGCCGAACGAGGCGGCGCCATCCCCGGCGCGATCCATGTGGAGTGGGCCCGCGCCGTCCGCGAGGACGGCATGTTCCGTGACGCCGCCGAGCTTCACGCCCTCTACCGCGAGGCAGGCTTCTCTCCCGATAAGGCCGTGATCACGTACTGCCAGGCCGGCGTCCGCGCGGCCCACACCTGGTTCGTGCTGCACGAGCTCCTGGGCTACCCGGACGTCCGCAACTATGACGGCTCGTGGGCCGAGTACGGGAATCGCGCCGACAGCCCCATTAGCGACCCCCTGACAAGCTGGCATCCCTGACCTCGTCCAACCCCGGGCCCGCACCGACCACGGCTTGACCGCCCGTCGCCGCGATGGCATGCTGGCCTCCCACCGGTACCCCACGGAGGAGCGCATCATGATCCGCAGACCTGTCGCCCTTGCCGCCCCGCTCGCTTTCGTCACGAGCCTGGCCGTCGTACTCGTTACTGCCCTCTCCGCCCCGATCGAGGCCCAGGTCCCGCCTCGCCAGACGATCGCCATCGAGGGCGTGACCGTGATCCCCATGGACGCGGAGCGCGTGCTGCAGGACCACACGGTCGTGGTACGCGACGGCCGGATCGCGGCGCTCGGGCCAGCGGGCCAGGTACGGGTTCCCGACGATGCGATGCGCGTAGCGGGCGCGGGTCGCTACCTGATCCCGGGGCTACCGGAGATGCACGGCCACCTCCCTGGCGGAGACGCGCCGCAGCAGCTGGTCGAGGACATCCTGTTCCTGTACGTGGCGAACGGGGTCACCCTCGTGCGGGGGATGCAGGGTCATCCCCGGCAGCTGGAGATCCGGGAGGCGGTCCGTCAGGGCGAGATGCTGGGTCCGCGGCTGATCCTGGCCGGTCCGGCGCTGTGGGGGTCGG
>CAYXJH010000507.1:0-2252 GCA_964465415.1 uncultured Gemmatimonadaceae bacterium | reverse complement strand
CTCCGGCACGGCATCGGCCGTCGTGATGACGCCGGCCACCGCAGACGCCGCCGCGGTTTCCGGCGACGCCAGGTAGACGGCGCCCCTGCCCTGCTTCCCGGGGAAGTTGCGGTTTCCGGTGCTCACCGTGACTTCGCCCGGGCCGTTCTGCCCGACCTGGCCCGCCGCGCAGCCGGCGCACCCCGCATTGCTGATGAGCGCCCCTGCGTCCTTGAAGGCCCGCACCAGACCGTCGTCCAGTAGCCGACGCCAGATCCCGTCCGTGGCCGGGACCACTTTCAGGACAATGCCCGGCGCGACGCGGCGGCCCTCGAGGACCCGGGCGGCGGCCACGAAGTCCTCGTAGCGCCCGTTCGTGCAGGACCCGATGAACACCGAGTCGACGGGGGTCCCCCGCACCAGGCTCACGGGAACCACGTCGTCGGGGTGGCCGGGCCGGGCGATGAGCGGCGCGAGCCCCTCGATGTCGACCCGCTCTTCCCTCGCGTAGCACGCGTCCGGATCGGCATACACGGGCCTCAGCGGTGGGGGCTGGCCGCCAGCCTCGATAAACCGGGCACGCGCCTGCTCACAGTACTCGAGAACCGCGGCGTCCGGTGGGAAGAACATGGCGATGGCGCCCATCTCCGTGGCCATCGACGCGAGCGTGACGCGACCGGCCAGATCGAGGGAATCGACGTAGGGGCCGTACATCTCGGCGGCGCAGCCGAGAAGCCCGTTGGCCCCGAAGTGCCGGGTCAGGGCGAGGGTGACGTCCTTGGGGGTGGCGCCCGGCGCCGGCATACCGGTCAGGGTCACCCGGACCGTGGGCGGCACGGAGAACCAGGTCGTCCCGTGCGCGAACGCGTGGGCGATGTCCTGATCCCCCATCCCCTGACCGAGCGCACCGATGGCGCCCAGAATGTTGGCATGGGAGTCGGTGGAGACGAGGGTCGCGCCGGGACCCACCAGTCCCTCGTCGATGGCGACGTGGGTCCCGATCCCCACATCGACATCGAACACCTGGATCCCGTGCTCGCGGGCGAACAGCCGGCACGTGTGCTGGTTGGACGCGTAGCTCTGGTCGGAGCCGCCGGGATTGCAGTCGAATGTGAAGAAGGTGCGGGACGGGTCGCCTACGCCCAGGCCGTGATCCCGGAGGTTCTTCACCACGTTCGCACCGCCAAAGTCCCGGGCCACGCGGCAATCGATTTCGATATCCACCATGTCTCCCGGCGAGACAGCGTGGCCGGCGTGGGCGGCAACGATCTTCTCGATCAACGTGCTGGCCATGGTCGTACCCGGTTTGGGGCGAGTCGCATTCACGGACGCGACCGAACGTATGGGGCCAGGGCGCGGGGATCGCTATCGGGACTTTCCTGATTCCGGGTAGGGATGACCTCGTCACCTCAGGGGCTTGCGGGTCGGCGCGAAACCTGCCACCCGGTAGGAGTATTCGTCACCGACGCCATAACTCCGGATAGATCCGATGCCTCGTCGCCTGATCCTCGGCATGCTCGCCCTCGTGATCCTGCTGCTCGGGATTCCGCTCGTGCTGCTCTCGCATTCCCGCGACGATGAGCCGGTGCGCGAGCGCATGGAAGGGGATGTAGAAGAGGCGGTCGCGCGTCTGGACCTGGCCGAGCTACCCGCACAGGCGGAGGGGTTCCTGGCCACGGACCGGCCCTGGCGGGCGGCGAGGGTGATGCGCCGGTATCTGGAGCAGTCAGCGGACGTCCTGCCCCATCACCTGCTGCTCGCGGCCCGGGCGGAGGCCGGGTGGGGCGCGTGGCCGGAGGTCGGTCGTCTGCTTGAGGACGTGCCGGCTCTGGACGGTTACCAGAACGGGATCGGCCTGTACCTGCTGGGCCGCGCTCGGGACCACGCCGGCGATGCGCGCGGCGCGGCCGACGCCTACCGGACGTTCCTCGCCTTCTCGCCGCCGGCCGGTGAGCTGGAGACGGAGCGCGATGCGGCTCGACTCAGACTCGGGCTCGCCCTCCTACGCCTTGCGGACCACGATGGGGCCCGGGACGCCCTCTCCGCGACGGCCGCACTCCTGGGCGACGCCTCGGTCTGGCTCGACGTGCTGCGGGCCGACGCGCTGGCGCTGGCAGGCGATACGGCCGGTGTGAGAGTGGCGGTATCGGACATGGACAGCGGGATCCTGGGGCTGCGGGGCTGGCGAGCGCGCATCGCCGCCGCGCACCACGCGGGCGACCCGGGAGCCGCCCGCGCTCTGGCGAACCAGGCCAGAGCCTGGGCGGGCACGG
>CAYXJH010000506.1:0-2260 GCA_964465415.1 uncultured Gemmatimonadaceae bacterium | reverse complement strand
CGGACGACGCGTGGCACCGCCGCCTGCATGCGTTCCCCCATCTCCTCGGCGGACCGCATCGTCCCCAGGTCCAGGTCGAAGTCCGGCACGTCGCGAGGCTGGAGCTTGTCCGCGAGCTCGGCCGCTTCCCGCTTGCTGAGACCGAGCTCGGCGAGCCCTGCCGTGTCCAGCGACGCGCCGTTCCGGGCCGCCAGCGTCATCCCGTCATCATCCCGGACATTCACCTCGACCAGGCGGCGGAGCGCGGTCAGCTCCGCGCGGGACATGGGCGCGGCGGCCAGGCCGTAGTCGATCCACGCCTCGTACGACAGCGGCGCCACGCGCTTCAGCATGCCGGCCATGATCCCGGCATACACGCGGATCTCGTACTGGGCGTGGGGGTCGGCGCGCAGCGTCAGGAAGTGGATGAGGTTGTGCAGGTCGATCTTCCAGTACCACTGGGTATACGTGGAGACGGGCAGGTCGATGCGCGCGAGCTCGCGGGCGACGTCCTGCCCGACCAGCCACTCGTAGTCGGCGCCGGCCCGCTCCCGTGTCGCCTCCCAGCGACGTACCGCCTCCTCGTACAGCGCGGCGTCCGCGCCGGCCGTCATGCGGCCCTGCTTGTTGTCGGCGCTCTGGAGCGCGAAGTCGGGGCCGGACGGGGTGTAGAAGAGGAGCGGCATGAGCGAGTACCGCCCGCTGTACTCGTTGACGTTCGCCGTCCGGTGACGGATCCACTGCCGTGCCACGAAGATCGGCATGCAGACGTGGAACTTCAGCTCGACCATCTCGCTGGGCGTCGTGTGCATGTGGCGGCGCAGGTACCGGATCAGCCCTCGGGTTTGACTGACCTTGCGGGTGCCATAGCCGTAGCTGACGCGCGCGGCCCGCTCGATGTCGTCATCGCCGCCCATGTAGTCCACGAGGGACACGAAGCCGTGGTCCAGGACGGGGAAGTAGCCGCCGAGGATCTCCTCCGCGGCGGGGCTGGTGGGGCGTCGGGTCTCAGCCATGGTCGGGGTCCGGGGGTTGGGCGCCGGGGTTTATGGCCGGCGGATGCGCATGGGCCCGGGCTCGAGCTCGGGCTCCGGTCGGGCGGGCGAGTCCGTCATCGCCTCCGTCGCCAGCGGCAGCGGCAGGCCCAGGTCGAGGAACCGGTCGTGGAACGCTTTCAAGGTGAACTCCTCGTCCTGGTCTTCCAGGTATGCCTCCACGGTCCGGCGCAGCTCCAGGATCTGCATGCGCCCCAGCGCCCCGGCGAAAGCGAGCGGGTCGTGGGTGGCCCGGGCCACGTCCTGCCGGGCCTGGGCCTCCGTCACGTGGGCGATCTCCATGTACTGCTGGACGGCCCTGTCCAGGCTCTCGCCGTGGACATGGAGGTTGAGCGCTGCGCTCCAGATCGCGTGGCCCCGAAGCGCGCGGTGGATCTGACCGAGTCGCGCGACAGGGTCATCGGCCCGGAACCCCTCGTCGAACATCATCTGCTCGACATACTGGCCCCAGCCGTCGGTCAATCCTCGCGGCGCGAATACGCGGCGGGCGTCGCTGGGGGCGTTGCCCTGCCGCAGCCGCTGCACGTACCGGCCCGGGATCGTCTCGTTGATGACCCGCGCCGGGAGCACGGCCTCGTTGAACCTCGCCAGGTGCGTTGCCAGGCGCTCGGCCGACCATGCAGGGTCGCCCGCGCTCACGTTCACGTAGGCCGCGGTCGCCGTCGCTTCCAGCGGGCCGGGTCTTCGCAACGAAATCGGCTCGTGCCGCGCGTACGCGGGCGCCTCCCGAACCACCGGCGTCCGGTCCGGGACGGTGAGGAGGTCGGCCCCGGCGACGTGGTCCCTCGATTCGAGCATGATGGAACGGACCGCGTCGACCAGCGCGTCCGGGGCCGGGTGCAGCGCGGCGATCGAGTCCAGGATCTGCGCCGGCGTCCGGGCCGGGTCGATCTCGGCCGCCACCGTGTCGAGGCGAGCCCGGTAGTCGGCGATGGCGCTCTCGTTCACGCGGTCGAGTTCGGCCGCGCTCAGGTCAACGTGCTCCTCGTAGAGGAACTTCCGCGCGAAGAAGTAACGCCCGAGCCGGAAGTCCCCTGTCGAGGCCGGGAGCAGCGTGCCCTCCAGCCACTCGACATGCTCCCGGAGGGCGTCGACCAGGCCGGCCCGCTCCGCCTCAAGGTCAGGCCCGGTCGTGCCGTCAGCCGCCGCCGGCGACGTCAGTTCGTCCTCCACGTACTCCAGCAGCAGCCGGCTGCGCGTGATCGCCAGCTCGGTCCAGACCCGGG
>CAYXJH010000505.1:0-2278 GCA_964465415.1 uncultured Gemmatimonadaceae bacterium | reverse complement strand
GTCCCGCACGAGGATCGGATCCAGCCAGACGTGGGGATTCCCCGCGCCAAGTGACCGACCGTCGTGCGCGTGGTCGGTGCCAAGCAGCGCCATGCCGTCGGTCAGGACCAGGTGCTCGCCCCGGACTCGCTGGCCCAGCCAGTCATCCACTGCGCCGCCCACCCGGACCACCAGCGCCGCGCCCTCAAGATCCTCCGCCATCCGCGGCGTCGCCTCGTAGCTGTCGGGGTGTGCGCCGGGGGGCAGGAGCGTGCGCACCGTGACGGCGTCGCCCCCCACCGTCCGGACCAGGCTGGCAATCGGTTGGACCGACGCGACGACCCGGAGGCCGGCCTCGTCTCCGGTGCCCACATCCGGAGCCGAGCACCCGGCCAGGACGGCCAGGCCCAGCAGCAAGGAGGTCGATGAGCGCATAAGCGCGTGATGATAGACCGGCACGGCCACGCGGGGAAGCCCTTGCCGTGGCGGGTCGGAAGCGAAACCTTACTGTCGTCGTGTTCCGGATGTCCGTAGCTCCCACACACTTTCAGGAGGCTCCTCATGGGTCGAAAACTTTACCGACCCTTCGGAATGGCCGTCATGGTGGCCGCCATTGCCGCGCCCGCGGTCGGGCAGGGTTCCAGCGTGTACTCGCAGAGCGCATGCGTCACGGCCCGCGGCGGCGCTGCCGTAGCCGCTCCGTGTGGCGACGCGTCCAGCATCTACTACAATCCGGCCGGCATCGCATTCATTCCTTCGGCCCTTTCCGCCGGCTTCACCGCGATCTACAACACCGGAAGCTTCACCTACGATCAGGGCCCCCTCGCCGGCCAGACGGTCGAGCGCGAGGCAACCACGCCCATCGTGCCTCACGGGTACTTCTCGATCCGCTTCGGAAACCAGGACCGGCTGGCCGCCGGCTTCGGCGTCTGGGCGCCGTATGGGCTCGGCATCGAGTGGCCCGAGGACTTCGAGGGGCGGTTCATCTCCTGGAAGTCCGAGCTGCGGGGGCTATACCTCCAGCCCACCATTGCCTACCAGGTCGTTCCGGGTCGGCTCTCCATCGGCGGTGGCCCTCAGATCGTGCTGGGCAGACTCGAGCTGAACCAGTACGTGAGCGGGCAGCTCGTGAATCCTGCCCTGCCCGCCACGTCGAATCTGGCCTCCGGGAACCTGGAGGGCACCGGGACCGGCATCGGCGGGCACATCGGCATCTTGTATCAACACGACCACAGGCTCTCGCTGGGCGCCCGTTACATGCACTCCGTAAAGATCGACCTCGAAGGGGACGCGATCTTCGAACAGCAGAGCCTGGAGCAGTTCGGGATTCCAGACGCCCTGGTCGCGCCGCAGTTCCAACCCGGCGCGCCTCTCGGGCCGCAGACGGTGAGCGCCGAGCTGACCCTCCCGCCACAGGCGGTGGTCGGCATTCGTTTCGCCGCGACACCTCAGTTCGCGCTGGCGTTCGACTATCAATGGACGGGCTGGAACACGTTTGACGTGATCGAGCCCGAGTTCGAGGTCCTGGATGCGCCGCCGCTGGTCCTGAATTACGAAGATGCCCACACCTTCCGGCTGGGTGGGACCTACCTGGCCTCCCCCGCGCTGGCCCTGCGGGGCGGCTTCATTGTCAACACCGCGGCGACCCCGGATGAGACGGTCACGCCCATCCTGCCGGAGGCGGAGCGCTGGCTGGTGTCGGGCGGGATCGGGTACGACTTCGGCACGATTCGGACCGACCTCGTCTACCAGTATCTGAACCAGGCCGATCGGAGGGGGCGTGTGCTGAGCCCGCCGCCCGGCACCTCGGGCGAGACCCTCAACGTCGGGGAGTACGAGTCCTCGATCCACCAGTTCGGCATCACGTTTTCGTACGGCCTGGGCGGGATGCGCTAACGGAGTATCGTGGCAAAGCAGCACTCACAGGGCGAGCGCAGGGTCCACCGGGGCTCTGCGCTCGTTCTGCTCGCGGCCGCCGCGGCCGCGATCTCGTGCGGCGATGGCCGGGACACGGTGGGGCCGGGGCCAGGCGAGCTGTTCGATCGCTATGTCGCCCTTGGCAACTCGATCACCGCCGCGTACATGCACCACGGGCTGCACCACGAGACCCAGGCCCTGGCGTACCCGGTGCGGCTCGCCGGGAAGGCGGGGGCTTCGTTCGGGGTCCCGGGGATGGCCCACCCGGGCTGCCCGCCGCCCCTGGCCGGGCCGTTGACCGCGGAGCGGATCGGCGATCTATTGTGCGCCGGCCGGGTCCTGCCCTTGCCTCCGCTGGTGCAGAACCTGGCGGTCCCGGGTG
>CAYXJH010000504.1:0-2284 GCA_964465415.1 uncultured Gemmatimonadaceae bacterium | reverse complement strand
GAGC
Organism: uncultured Gemmatimonadaceae bacterium; assembly: GCA_964465415.1. GTDB lineage: Bacteria > Gemmatimonadota > Gemmatimonadetes > Longimicrobiales > RSA9 > SLCC01. The sequence goes on along the minus strand of CAYXJH010000504.1, from coordinate 2,280 downwards.
CGCCGCGTGGGATCGGGAAGACATCGGTCGACCGGCTCATCGACCATGCGTCGCGGGAGGCCCAGCTGGAAGAGGCCGGGCTGACGGCCGACGCGATCGCCGCCGCCGCCGCGGATCTCGTGGTCAGGAAGGTCGCGGTGGTACGCGAGCTCGCATGACCGGCGGCGTCCCCTTCCACACGGTGGGGATCGTCGGACAATCGCGCGGACCTCAGCTCGAGCGGGCCGCTCGCGCGTTGGCGGCCGTGGCCGAGGCCCACGACATGGAGCTCCGGCCGGAGGCGGGGCTGCGCGACCTCTTCGCTGGGGCGGAAGAGCTGGATCCCGCTTCGCTGGATCTGCTGGTGAGCTTCGGTGGCGATGGGACGCTCCTGCGGGGCGCCCGGATGGTCGCGCCCCATCACACGCCCGTCCTGGGCGTGAATCTCGGGCACCTGGGGTTCCTCACGTCCGTGGGCCCCGACCACCTGGCCGAGGTGTTCGATGCCCTCGAGGCCGGTGCCTTCTGGCTCGACACCCGGTCCACGCTCGAGGCCCGCGTCATCTCCCGGGACGGGGCGCGGGGTCGTCAATACCTGGCGCTCAATGACGCCGTTCTCCACAAGGGCGGGTTCGCCCGCGTCATCCGGCTGGCTGTGTTCGTGGGCGATGAACGGGAGGAGGTCGGCGCGTACGCCGCCGACGGCATCATCCTCGCCACACCGACGGGCTCCACGGCGTACTCCCTCTCGGCCGGGGGTGCGATCGTCGCCCCGGGGATGGACTGCCTCCTGGCGACCCCGATCTCCCCCCACACACTCGCGGTCCGTCCACTCGTCCTGCCCGCGGACACCCGCATCGAGGTGGAGATCCTCCAGCCTGGAACCGAGGCGGTCCTCACCATCGACGGGCAGGAGGGTGAGCCCCTCTCCCACGGCGACCGCCTCGTGGTGAACCGGGGGCGCGCGACCGTTCCGCTGGTACGGTTTCCCGGCCAGAGCTTCTTCCCCACGCTCCGCAGGAAGCTGCACTGGGGCGCAGGCTGGGGCGCCCGCGACCCCGACGTGGGATCCGACGACCCCGACCCGTTCGCCTATTGATCGGCCGCCTGGCGGCGATCTATGATCAGCCATGCTCATCGAGCTTCGCATCGAGAACATGGCCGTCATCGAACGGCTCGCCGTTTCCCTCCAGCCGGGCCTCAACGTTCTCACCGGAGAGACCGGCGCCGGGAAGTCCATCATCGTCGGCGCCCTCTCCCTCCTTCTCGGTGAGAGGGCGTCCGCCGAAGCCGTCCGCGGCGGCGCCGACCGCGCCGTCGTCGAGGGCGTCTTCGATGTAACCGGTCGCGCCGACATGCAGGAGATCCTGGAGGAGCAGGGGGTCGGAGCGGAGGACGGGCTGCTCGTCCTCCGGCGAGAGGTCGCGGTGGAGGGACGGAACCGTGCGTGGGTCAACGGCGCCGCCAGCACCGCGGGCCTGGTCGGAGACCTGGGTGGCCGGCTCGTGGACCTCCACGGACAGCACGAGCACCAGGCGCTGCTACGGGTGGCAGCCCAGCGGGATATCCTGGATGCATACGGCGGGCACGCCGACCTGGCCGCCCGCGTACGGGCCGCCCACGCCGAGCTCCTTGCCGCTCGCGCTTCGCTGGACGGAATGGAGGCGCGCAGGCGAGAGATCGAACAACGCGCCGATTTCCTCCGATTCCAGCTCACCGAGATCGAGGACGCCGCGATCGAAGCCGGCGAGGATACGCGCCTCGCCGAGGAGACGCGGCGCCTCTCGCACGCCGAAGACCTGGCTCGCCTCGCCGCGTCCCTCCACTTCGCACTGTACGAGGGCGAGTCGTCCATTACGGAGCGGCTCGGCGCCCTGCGCCGCGACCTGGACGAGCTGGCCCGGATCGATCCCTCCCAGGCGGACGGTCGCGATCTCCTCGACACGGCGTATTACAGCGTGGAGGAGCTCGGCCGACGGATGGGCGACTACGCCAGCGCGGTCGATCACGATCCCGCCCGCCTCGACGCCCTCCAGACGCGGCAGGACCAGCTTCACCGACTCCGGTCCAAGTACGGACCCACCCTCGAGGACGTCCTCGCGACCGCCGGGCGGGCAAGGGAGGAGCTCCAGGTACTGGACGATGATTCGCTCGAACGGAAGGCGGCCGAGCAGGCGGTTCGATCGGCCCAGGATGCCCTCCACTCTTTGGTCGCCGAGCTGTCGGCCGGCCGCCGCGCCGCCGCCGAAACGCTGACCGGGGAGGTGGGACGGATCCTGCCGGCGCTCGGGCTCGAGCCGG
>CAYXJH010000503.1:0-2311 GCA_964465415.1 uncultured Gemmatimonadaceae bacterium | reverse complement strand
TCCGCCTCGAACGGCTCGTCGTAGTCCAGCTCGAATGGGAGCAGCAGGGAGCCCAGGAAGAAGTACGACCCTCGCCGCGGATCGATGAGCATTGTGTTACGCCCGAACCAGCCGATCCCCGCGCGCCGGGCCAGGTCACGTTCCAGGAGCGGCCCGGTGTCCACGTACGCACGGGCGAGCGGTAGCTCATGGCCCACGTCGCCCTCCACGAAGCGCAACAGGGCCAGGAGCTTCTTCTTGACGACGCGGTGGTAGTCCCGCCCGCGTGCGTACCGTGCGATGACGCCGGTCGACGCGCGTGCCACGGCGGTCTCGCCGGCCGGATCTGCGGCGGGCGCGTAGTGGTGGGCCACCACGACCGCGCTCTTCAATCCCGCCCAGCGTGCCCGGGGGTCGAGGCGGGCTTCCACGGCATCAGGCCGCGCGAGGTACCGCATCTCCCCGTGGCGGCCGTGGGCGATCCAGTCACGGTAGAAGTCGGCGTGATCGCTGGGGCGCAGTGCAGCGATGCCCACCACATCGAACTCCAGGCGCCGCGCCTCCACCCGGATCCGCTCCCCCAGCCCCGGCGTCGAAGTCGAGCCCCCTCGTGTGCTCATACCCACGCAAACCCCACCTCTTCGGTCGAGTTCCGGTGGGAAAGCGCCCTGCGCCGGCGAAGGCCTGGCCCCCGATCCCGGACGTGCTCGTGGGGAAAACCCTGATAGTACATTAGGGCATCTGCCTATTGTGGAGATGGGTTGCGTGTAGGGATCTTTGGAGACACACCCTTCGCTTCCCAGTCGGTCCTTCCCAAGTGGGAGAACATCCTCATGATCCAGAGCTCACCGAACGAAACCCGGTACCCGCTGGTCGCCCTCATGGCCGGGTTGGTGGCCGGGCTGGTGACCGGCGCTGTCGTAGCCGGGCTCGGGCTGCTCCTCGGTCTCCCGACGGCGGCCGCGCTGGTGCCCGCGTTGATCGTCGCCTTCTTCTTTGCTTCCTCCATAAAATACGCTGATCAGTGGGAGAAGGCCGTCGTCCTTCGGCTCGGCCGGTACCGTGGTCTTCGTGGTCCCGGGTTCTTCGGCGTCCTGCCCATCATCGATCGTGTGAGCTACCACATCGACCAGCGGATCCGGACCACGGCGTTCGACGCCGAGTCGTGCCTGACCCGTGACACGGTGCCGGTGGACGTGGACGCCATCGCATTCTGGGTGGTGAACGACCCGGAGCAGGCGGCGCTCCAGGTCCAGGACTACGAGCAGGCGGTCATCCTGGCGGCGCAGAGCGCGTTGCGGGACGCCATCGGCAAGCACGACCTGGCCGAGATGATCCAGTCCCGTAAGGAGCTGGGCGCGGGGCTCCAGGAGGCGCTCGACCTCAAGATGCACAACTGGGGGATCCAGGTGCAGTCCGTCGAGATCCGGGACGTGATCATCCCGGAGGCGCTGGAAGAGGCAATGTCGCGGCACGCTCAGGCGGAGCGAGAGCGGCAGGCACGCATCATCCTGGGTACGGCCGAGACGGAGATCGCCTCGAAGTTCGTCGAGGCCGCGGCGTTGTATCGGGACAACCCCGTCGCGCTGAACCTGAGGGCGATGAACATGCTCTATGAGAGCATCGTGAAGCGCGGCTCGCTGATGGTCGTCCCGTCGGGTCTCGCGGATTCGCTGAACCTTCCGGGCATCATGGGGATGGCCGGCGCCGGCGGCTTGGCCCATGAGGGGGACGGCGACTCGGGCGCGCCAGTCGTCGAGGAGACTCGGGCGTCTACACCGGTTCCCCGCTGACCCCGATTCGATGATTCGAGCGCGAACCATACTGGCTGCGCCCGCCCGCGTTCCCGCCGTTGCCGTGGCCGCGGGGCTGGCCGTGATGTTGGCTGGTGGCCTGGTCGTCGGGCCGGCAGAGTTGGGCGCGCAGGATTTGACGCCGCCAGGCCATGCGTTCCGCGTCCCGGGCGTCGAGCGTCCGTTCCGACACGTCGATCACCGCCGCGTCACCTGCGGAGACTGTCATCGCGCCGATGAGCGCCACAGGGCGACGCGGCGCTGGACGGCCGGTGACTGCGCAGCATGCCATCACGGCCAGGCGGCGGCCCAGGTCGGCTGCACCAGCTGCCATGAGCGGGAGACGTTCGTCCCGCCGCGCTGGACCTCGACGCCCATGGCGCTCTCGGTCTGGGACGAGACCCGGCTTAGGGAAGTGGTCTTCGAGCACGAGCGCCATGCGACGGTGGGCTGCCTGGACTGTCACCGCGGTGGAATGAGCCTCCCGCCGGAGAGCTGCGGCACCTGTCACTCGGACCACCACCGGCCCGAGGCGCAGT
>CAYXJH010000502.1:0-2314 GCA_964465415.1 uncultured Gemmatimonadaceae bacterium | reverse complement strand
CAGCTTCTGGAGGGCGGTGTGCACCGCATCGGCCAGGTGTGTCGGGATCGTTCTGCGCAGCGAGGTGGCCTCGGCCGGCTCGGCGGTCATCACCTTCGCCACGATCGCCTGGGCGGTCGGCCCGCTGAACGGGGGCTCTCCGGTGAGCATCTCGTAGAGCACGCAGCCGAGGGCGTAGACGTCGCTGCGGGCATCGAGCTCGCGCTCGCCCATCGCCTGTTCCGGGCTCATGTACTGCGGCGTCCCCAGCGACATCCCCGTCTCGGTCATCCGGCCGCCGGCCTTGCTGGCGGCGAGGGCGATGCCGAAGTCCGCCACCAGCGCGCTGCCGTCATGCAACAGGATGTTCTCGGGCTTGATGTCGCGGTGGATGACGCCCTGCCGGTTCGCGTAGTCCAGCGCTGCGGCCACCTCACTCGCGATGCGGGTGGCCTCGCCGATGGGCAGCTGCTTCTCGCGGCTCATCCGGTCGCGGAGGGAGATTCCCTCCACGTAGGGCATCACGTAGAAGAGGAACGAGTCGGCCGCGCCCGAGTCGAACAGCGGCAGGATATGCGGATGCTGGAGATTCGCGGTGGTCCGGATCTCGGCCAGGAAACGCTCGGCACCGATCACGGCGGCCAGTTCGGGACGCAGCACCTTGATGGCCACCCGGCGGTCGTGCCGAAGGTCCTGGGCCAGGTACACGGTGGCCATCCCACCAGCCCCAAGCTCGCGCTCAAGGCGGTAGCGGTCGGATAACGCTGCAGCAAGGCGACCCATCGGATCAGTCATGGACTGCCCCCGGGCGCCGCCCGCCGCACCATCCAGATGTTCGATTCCACCTGGCGGGCGCCGTAGTACAGCGTCCGGCCGTCCGGCGCGGCCACAAGGCTGCCGTATCGATCCGGAGGGTAGGGCAAGGCGGCACTCAGGACCCGCCGCTCGAGCGTCTCGATGTCCTGGACCACGAGCGCCCCGGACTCCGTGAAGTACACCACGCGCCGATACCCGGGAAGCCATCCCAGCACGATGCTGATTCCATCGCTGCTCAGGGCCCGGGCACGGCCGGCCGCCATCTCGTAGATGGCACTGCCACGGAATCCACTTGAGGGGGGCTGCACCAGACCCGTGAGCCAGCGCCCATCCGGCGACCACTGAGACGGGACAATCAGTCCTCCCGCGACATCCAATCCTGTCAACTGGGTCGCGGTCTCCGGGGTCACCGGCCATGGCGGGGTGCCAATCAACGCGATGTTCTGGGCCTCGCTCAAGAACAGCAGGCGCTCCCCATCCGGGGCGAACGTCGAGAAATTGACCCCCGCCTCCCCGAAGTCGGTGAGCCGCGTGCGCCCGCTCCCATCCCGCCGAATCAGCCATCCGTCGTAGGGACCGAGCTGATTGGAATAGAAGGTGAGCGCCTCCCCATCGGGCGTGAATCGCGGGATCCAGTCCCGCGCGACATCATCGGTGAGCCGGGTCAGGTCGCGGCCGTCGGCGCGCATGAGGAAGATGTCCTGCTGCCGTTCGAGGGAGTTGTACAGGGCCAGCCATGCGCCGTCAGGACTGATGTCGGTCGGCACCAGCATGCCAGAGCGCTGCTGCAGGAGTGTCACCGCGCCGACGCGTTCGGCGATCGGATCGAAGGCGATGGCGGCGGGATTCACCGATTCGAGTCGCGAGCGAAAGATGATCGTACCACCATCCCGGGAGAGCTGCGGGAGATCCATGGCGACGTCCACCCCGGCGGCCACCAGTTCCGGCGCTCCCCGGGAACGGCCCGACGATTCGTCCACGCCGATTCGCCAGAGGCCCATCGTCCCGCCACGGTCACTGGCGAAGTACAGGTGGCGCCCGTCGGGCGACCAGGTGGGCGCCCAGTTCACCGCCACATCGTCCGTGACCAGGACCTGCTCGCCGCCGGTTGCCGCCACGGTCGCGATGTCACGCTGGCCGCCGCGCACCACCCAGAACGCAATCCGCCCGCCCGACGGCGACCACGAGGGTTGGTACACGGGCGACGTTTCGTCCCCGACCAGAGGAATCGGCACCCCACCCCCCACGTCGGCGATCAGGATCCGTCCAACGCTGTTCACCGCGTAGGGATTGATCACCTCCTCGGTGCCGAACGCCAATCGCTGGCCATCGGGGGACCACGCCGGATCCGAACCGAAGGTGGTCACCCGGCGTGGCGACTCGCCGGTGGCACCCATCACGAAGAGCCCGCCGCCCCCCACGCTGAAGGCGATCTGCCGGCCGTCAGGGCTGTACACCGGCCCACGCTCATCGATGGTGGTGTCTCCGGCCACCAGGATCGGATTGCGGCCGCCGACCC
>CAYXJH010000501.1:0-2318 GCA_964465415.1 uncultured Gemmatimonadaceae bacterium | reverse complement strand
GAGCCTGCGCCCGCCACGGCGTCGCCGGCCACGGCGAGGCTACCGGTGCCCGCCGTACCCGTCCTGCCGGGCGCGGTACTGCCCCGGGAGCGGATCGTGGCATACTACGGGAACCCGGGATCCACGCGGATGGGCATCCTGGGCGAGCTGCCGCCCGACCGGATGCTGGCGCGGCTGGACGAGGAGGTCGCCGCGTGGCGACGCGCGGACCCGTTCACCCCGGTGCGCCCGGCGCTCCACCTGATCACGGTGATGGCCGCCGGGGACCCCGGCCCCGACGAGACGTACCGCATCCGTCAACCCGCCCGGCGAATCCAGGAGGTGATGGACTGGGCGGAGCGGCGGAACGCCCTGGTCTTCCTGGACATTCAGCCCGGACGTAGCACGGTCGAGGCCGAGCTGCCCCGCCTCGAGCGCTGGCTGACCGAGCCCCATGTGCACCTGGCCCTGGACCCGGAATGGGCGATGGGGCCGGACGGCGTTCCGGGTCGCCGGATCGGGTCCATGGACGCCAACGACGTCAACTTCGCCGTCGACTTCCTGGCCCGCCTGGTGGAGGAGCACCGGCTGCCGCCCAAGGTGCTGGTGGTCCACCGCTTCACGCAGGGCATGCTACGCAACGCCCGCGACATCCGGAGAGACCCCCGCGTACAGGTGGTCATCCACATGGACGGGTGGGGACCGCCGGCGCAGAAGCTCCGCACCTACCGTGACTTCGTGGCGCCGGAGGCCGACCAGTTTACCGGCTTCAAGCTCTTCTACCACAACGATCAGCGCCCCGGCTCCCGCTTGCTGACGCCGGAGGAGATCCTCGAGCTCAGGCCGGTGCCCTTCTACATCCAGTACCAGTAACCGCTACGGCGATACGCCGTCGGTACCGGTCCGACGCACCACCCGCCAGGTTCCCTGCGCGCGCTCGCCCCCGGCGAGGTGCTCCATCACGTACGTCCCCTCGATCACGTTCCCCTGGAGGCGACCGAGCAGCTCGGTGCGCATCTCGCAACCGCAAACCGGATCGGTGTACGTGGCGAACGTTCCCCGGACGGTGCCTTCCTCCGCTGCAACGAAGGTCACCAGGATCAGCCGCTCCGGCGGCACGCGGCTCCAGAGGTCACCTTCCCAGGGAATCGTCTCCGCGGTCTCGCGCCCCGCCACTCGCATGATGGCGCAGCCCTGTGCGACGCCGGCCTGGGCATCCAGGCGGAACAGCATCGCGCCGGATCGGCCGTGGGCGACGTCGGCTTGATAGCTCCCGACCCACTCGCCCTGGAGAGCCAGGAGGTCGGCAGGGGACGTGGTCGCGGGCGCGGGGCCAGGGTTATGGCTACAGCCCAGGATCAGGATCGGCGCGATCAACGCGCCGGCAACGACGGAACGCATGGTCACCGTCCTTGAGAGGGGGCACCGCGTCCCAAGCTATGGACTCCCGGCCGCGTCGTCTGTCGGGTAAATCACCAAAGTTTTTCAGCAAACGTACGACGCGCCGCGATCCAGTCACCCATTGGAAGACTCAGTCCGTGCTTCGCGTTGAGGCGGGCGGCCAGGGTGTCGGCGATGATGGCGTGGCCCGCGGCCGAGGGGTGGACGCCGTCGAGTGAGAACAGGGCGCCGAAGAAGTTGGGCGCGTCGAAGCCGGGGCACGTGGCGTAGACCGCGGCGAGGAAGCCCTCCTCGTCCTGGGCGTCGGCCAGGCCCTGGCACTTCCGAACGCCGTCCGGGTCCGCCAGTTCCGGCTCGATCAGGGACGGGCCCGGGTCGACGTAGATCCAGCCGTGCTCCGTGGCGCGTGCCTGGATGTGCGCGTTGAACGTGGCGACCCGCTGGGCGATCGCCTGTTGCCCGGCCTCGTCCAGCACGAAAGGCGCGCCGGCCGCGCAATCGATTGAGAGTGATTCCTCCGCGCCGCTCATCAGGTGGTCGGCCACGGACTGGAGTGACACCAGGTGCTGGAACGCGGTGTGGTTCCGCTCGCCGCCGGCCAGGAAGGGGGCGCAGCTGTCGTCGACCTCGAGAGAGAACGGCAGGTCCGGATCTCGGGCCAGCGCCCAGAAGTATGCCCCGGGCTGGAGGGCTGGCGCCATCCGGGCGGCGTCCGCGACGCCGATCAGCACGGCATCCTGCGCCTGCGTCTCGAGGATCGCGGCCACCACCGCGTCGTACGCCGTCAAGAAGTCGGGGGCGGGGGTCAGGAGGGACGGGTCGGCCTGGAGCGCCGCGTGCAGCGCGTCGTTGTTGCCGAGCCAGACGGACACCAGCGTGGGCTGCGCGGCTCGCATGGCCGCGACCTGCGAGCGGGCGCCCACGATCAACAGGTCGAG
>CAYXJH010000500.1:0-2379 GCA_964465415.1 uncultured Gemmatimonadaceae bacterium | reverse complement strand
GGGCACGGCGGTGGCGGGTCGGAGCCCGCTCCGTAACACCAGCACCAACCGAGGCGACGTCGAGCAGAAGCAGACGCCGGTGACCGCCGAGGAAAAGGTGGGGCGCAACGATCCCTGTCCCTGTGGCAGCGGCAAGAAGTACAAGAAGTGCCACGGCATCGGCGCCTGAGGAGGCGGCCATGAAGGTGGTGGTGACGGGTGGAGCGGGCTTCATCGGATCGCACCTCGTAGAGGCACTGCTCGGGCGTGGCGACCAGGTGGTGGTCCTGGACGACTTCTCCACGGGTCGGCGCGAGAACCTCGAGCCGTTTGGCGACCGGATCGAGCTGGTGGAAGGCAGCATCACCGACCCGACCGCATGTGCCCGGGCGATGCTCGGCGCCGATTATGTCCTTCATCAAGCCGCCCTCGGCTCCGTGCCCCGATCCGTGGCGGACCCGGTCACCACGCACGAGGTCAACCTCACCGGGACGCTGAACGTGCTGGTGGCGGCCCGGGACGCAGGCGTGCGTCGGGTGGTCTACGCCGCGTCGTCGTCGGCGTACGGCGACACGCCGGTCCTGCCGAAGCACGAAGGCATGGCGCCGCTGCCCCGGTCACCCTACGCCGTCACCAAGCTGGCCGGCGAGGAGTACTGCCGCGCGTTCTTCGCTTCCTACGGACTGGAGACGGTGGCGCTACGCTACTTCAACGTCTTCGGCGCGCGTCAGGATCCGAACTCCCGGTATGCAGCCGTCATCCCGCTGTTCTTCGCCGCCGCGCTGGAAGGCCGATCGCCGGAGATCTTCGGGGACGGCGAGCAGACGCGGGACTTCACGCACGTCCACAACGTGGTGCGCGCCAACCTGCTGGCGCTGGAGGCGCCGGCCGCGGCGCTGGGCGAGGTGTTCAACGTCGGCTGCGGAAGTCGGATTTCCATCAACCAGCTCTGGCGGGGCACCCGCGACATCGTGGGTGCCGCCGTCGAGCCGGTCTACCTCGAGCCGCGCGCCGGCGATGTCCGGGACTCGCTCGCATCGCTGGACCGGGCGCATGCGCTACTGGGGTACGAGCCCGAAGTGGGGCTCGAGGAGGGGCTGCGGCGCACGGCGGAGTGGGCAAGGGTCGGGCGCGCAGGCGGGCTCGCAAGCGCAAGCGAGTAGGGTGCGGGCCTCGGACAGAAGCTTGCCGCGAAGGGCTCGAAGGCCGTGGCACGTCGTTCCGAGCCCGGCCCTACCCGTTTGGCTGCCGCTCCGTCAGCGCGTCCACGATACGGCCTGCCGTCTTCCCATCCCACAGATCCGGCCGCCCCGGCGTCGCGGACCCGCCCAGCGCTTCCCGCGCGCCTTCGACGATCGCCCGTGCCGTGCTCCCCACCAGGCGGTTGGTCCCATGCGTGAGGGTGACCGGGCGCTCGGTGTTGGGTCGTACCGTCAGACACGGGATGCCCAGATAGGTCGTCTCTTCCTGGATCCCGCCGGAGTCGGTCACCACGAGCGCCGCGTTGGCTGTGAGCGCCATGAAGTCGACGTAGCCCAGGGGGTCGGTGAGCGTGAGCCGCCCGTCGTCCGGCGTCAGGCCGAAATCCCGGAGCCGCTGTCGTGTCCTGGGATGCACAGGGAACAGGAGCGGCAGATCCTCGGCCAGCTCCTCGAGCCCCGCCATGACGGCGGCGAGGGTCTCGGGGTGGTCGACATTGGACGGGCGGTGCAACGTGACCAGGCCGTAGTCGCCTGAGAGACCCAGTTGGGGACCCAGCGTGGTCCAACGCTCGCGGGCCCGGGGCAGCAACGCCACCAGCGTGTCGATCATGATGTTGCCGACGAACCGGATCTTCGCCGGCGCGACGCCTTCCCTGAGAAGGTTCTCGTCGCCGTCCCGCGAGGGTGTCAACAGCAGATCGGAGACCTGGTCCGTCAGCACCCGGTTGATCTCTTCGGGCATGGTGCGGTCTAATGAACGGAGCCCCGCCTCCACGTGGGCGACCCTGATCCCTTTCTTCACCGCGACGATGGCCGCCGCCAGCGTGGAATTGACATCGCCCACGACCACGACCCAGTGGGGCTGGACCTCGTCCAGGACCGGCTCGAGACGCAGCATGACCTCCGCGGTCTGCACGGCGTGGGTTCCCGATCCCACGGCCAGGTTCCGGTCGGGCGACGGGAGGCCGAACTCCTCGAAGAAGACGCCAGACATCTCGTCGTCGTAATGCTGGCCGGTATGGACCAGCGTCTGGCGGATGTCGCCCCGTTGGGCGACCTCCCGGTAGATCGGCGCGATCTTGGGGAAGTTGGGCCGTGCGCCCACGACGTGAAGGAGAGTCATCGACATGGCCGCGGAAGGTAGGCGCTTCCGCTGCGAGCGCAAGCGGGCGCGGTGCGGGCCCTCGAAGGGTCTCCG
>CAYXJH010000499.1:0-2382 GCA_964465415.1 uncultured Gemmatimonadaceae bacterium | reverse complement strand
CGACCAGCCCCAGCAGCGTCCACATGGTCCGGGTCAGGTCACCGACCACCGCCTCTTTCAGCGTGGTGAGCCGCGGGGTGAACTCAGACCTGTGCATCATCGCCACCATCTGGGCGGGAGCTTCCGGCAACAGCTCACCCATGCGCGCGAGGATCCCCTCGATCTCGCCGTGTACTCGTTCCGGCGTGGCACCCGGCGCCATCCGCGCTACGCCCTGCGAGACGAAGGCCAGCAGACTGGCACCGGGATTCACCGTCTGCGGGACCCAGAACCGGGCCTCGTCGTCCGGGAACGCGAAACCGCGGGGCATGACCCCCACGATCTCCCGTGACGTGCCGTCCATCACGACGGTGCGGCCCACCACGGCCGGGTCCCCGCCGAATCGAGACTGCCAGAGCCCGTGGCTCAGCAGCACCACCGGATGGGCGCCCGGCTCCGCATCCGCGGGAATCAGGGGCCGACCCATGCTCGGCGTCACACCCAGCACATCATGTAGCGACGCCGTCACTGCCCGGCCCGTCACCCGCTCCGCCTCACCCTCCCCGGTGAAGTTCATCACCGAGGGCGCGTGCAGCGCAATGGCGGACAGAGACCGGGCATGCTCCGCATACAGCAGGTACAGGCCCGGGGACATGGGCATCTGCATCTCCCCGCCCTGGGCCTCGTGCTGCACCGACAGGATCCGCTCCGATGCCGGGTACGGCAGCGCTCGCAGCAGGACGGAGTCCACCAGCGTGAATACCGCGGTAGTGGCGCCGACTCCCAGCGCCAGCGTGAGGACCGCCACGGCGGTGAAGCCCGGGGTCCGGCCAAGGCTCCTCAGAGCCACCTGCAAGTCAAGTCCCATGGTCGCGAGCTTCAGGCGAATCCGGTGCCGCACCCCCGATGGACGCAATCCGTTGGGGCGCAAGGGGGATCTTCGCGCCGCCCGGGGCTCGGGTGTCCGGTTCCGGGACCGACTGTGCGGGATCGGACAGCGTTCTCCGCTCGCTTGCCGATCCGCCTCGTGCACCACACCCCGCTACTATGCGGATTTGGGCGTCACCATCCTCGGCGTATCGTCGTGCTTCCGGCGAGTGGTTCCGTCAACGAATCGTTTTCGTTCCTACGGCGACCCGGCATCGCCACGGAGCGCCACCATGGGATCGATCCGGGTCGCGCGCCGCGACGGTATGTAGCTGGAGAGGAACGCCACGGCGGTGAGGAGGAGGACGACCGCGGCGAGGGTGACCGGGTCGCCCGGCTCGACGCCGTAGAGCTGGCTCTCGATGACACGAGTGAGGGTGAGGGTGGCGGGGATCCCGAGGGCGAGGCCGGCTATGGTGAGCAGCATCCCCCGGCCGATGACGAGGCGGTGGACCGCCCGGGCATCGGCGCCGAGCGCCATGCGGATGCCGATCTCGCGGGTACGCTGGGCCACGACGTAGCTCATGACGCCCAGGATCCCGACGGCGGCCAGCGTGAGCGCCACGGCGGCGAAGAGGCCGAGAAGGAGGGCGTAGAACCGGGGTTGGGCCACCGAGCTGGCTAGCCTGGCATCGAGGGGCTCGAAGGTGCCCGCGGCGAGGGACGGATCCAACTCGCGAAGCGCGGCGCGGACCGGGCCGGCCACCGCCAGCGGGTCGCCCGCCGTGCGCAGCACCACGGTCATGCCAGCGTTGGGCACCTGCGTGTGCGCCACGTAGACCTCCGGGACCGGCTCGGACGCCAGACCGAAGTGACGGACGTCGCCCACCACGCCCACCACCTCGCCGCCCACCGGCACCCCATCCCGGGTCCACCCCAGGGTGATGCGCTGGCCGAGCGGGTCCTCGTCGGGGAAGTAGAGCCGCACCGCCGCCTCGTTGATCACCACCACGCCCGGCGCGTCCTCCCGGTCCCACTCGGTGAACGCGCGGCCGCGGCGCACCGGGATCCCCAGGGTCGAGAAGTAGCCCGCCGTCGCCACCCGGGTCTGCATGCCCTGCGATTCGCCGGGCGGGAGCGGCTCGCGGCCGTCGACGGTGAAGCTGATCGAGAAGCTCTGGCCGCTCGCCAGCCCGGGCACCACCGCGTCCGCGGACCGGACGCCGGGGACGGTCTCGAGCCGTTCCAGGAAGCGGCCGTAGAAGTCCCTGACCTGGGTGTCTTCCGGGTACGCGGCCTCCGGCAGCGACAGTGGGAAGGCCAGGACGCCGTCGCTACGGAATCCCGGGTCCACCTGCACCATGCGGGCGAAGCTGCCCAGCAGCAGGCCGGCGCCCACCAGGAGTACCACCGCCAAAGCGGTCTGCCCGACTACCAGCCCCGCGCGCAGGCGGTACCGCCAACCGAGGTTGAGCGCGGTCGGGATCTCCCGGCGGCGGCAGAGCAGCGAGACCCAGGGGACCCCGCGCCGGAAGA
>CAYXJH010000498.1:0-2407 GCA_964465415.1 uncultured Gemmatimonadaceae bacterium | reverse complement strand
TGTATCCGCCGTTGCGGGCGGCGAACTGGCGGAAGATGCTGAACACCTGCTTGCCCAGCCCCCAGTCCGCCATGCCGGTCAGGGTGAAGTCCCTGAGGAACCGGAAGTTGAGGGCGAAGGACCCCGTATGGTCGGGGATCGGGTTGCCGAGGCGGACCCGGCCATCCGACTCCGCGACCCCGATGTAGCGGCCGTCGTCGTCGAAGCGGGCCCCCGTTGTCACTACCGCGTAGTACTCGTGCTTCGGCATGCCTTCCGCGATGGCGTTGACCTGGTAGTTCGCGATGATGGGACCCTCGCCGCCCAGATCGACCACCTCGTTCTCCTGCCAGTTCCAGATCAGGTTGAAGCCCAGCCCGTAGCGCTCGGTGCGAATGAGGTCACCGCCCAGCGCCGCCTCGATCCCCTGGGCACGGGCCTTACCGATGTTGAAGGGGATGATGATATTGCCGAACCCCGTCGAGGGCGCGTTCGGCCGCCCGATGATCGAGTTCGACGCGTTCTGTCTGAAGTATGTCGCCTCCAGCGACCACCGGTTGGCGATCTCCGTGTCGAGCCCGAGCTCGAGCTCCCGGATCCGCTCGGGCTCGAGCGCCGGGTTGCCCATCTGCGTGGGAATCGCGCCGGGACCGAGCGCGGTGCCCAGGGCGCCCCACAGAAGTCGCTTGGTGTCCCGGGGCCCCGGCAGCTGCCCACTCTCGCCGTAGGCGGCTCGCAGCTTGAAGATGTTGAAGACCTCGGGCAGGATGTCGAACTGGTCCAGCCGCGCCGCGAAGCTGGCCTGCGGGTACATGATGGACGGGGCGTCCTCACCCACGGCGCTGGCGTAGTCCTGGCGGAGGGAGAGGGTGGCGAAGTAACGGTCCTGGTACGACATGGTGTGGGACGTGTAGATCCCGGCCTGCCGCTCCTGGAACCTGCCTTCCCACATGCCGATGTAGTTGGAGCCGGAGCCGATATCGCTGATCAGTCCCGTGGCGAACTGCCGGTTCTCGACGCCCATCGAGGTGACTTTCCGGTCGAAGATCTGGCTGCCCACCACCGAGGTAACGAACAGCTCGGGGACCGGCTCATAGGAGTAGCTCCCGCGGAGGTCGTAGGTGTACTGCGTGTTCGACCGCTCGGCGATCCGACGTCGCCCGCCGAACCCCATCCAGTACGCGAACTCCGGGGGATAGAACTCGTCCTGGCGGTGGTAGCTGTAATCGACGCCGGCACTGCCGAGGAGATCGAACCCCCGACCGACGTTCCACGTCACCTGCGTCGTACCTGTCGTGCGGTTGTTGCGCGCGGGCGCGATGACGGAAGCGATGGCCGTGCTGTCGTACCACTTCCATGCCCGGTCCACCATGATGGTGTTCCAGTGGGGCGACAAGACCGCGTCGTCGCTGTGGGGTCGCTCGATGTCGTTGCCGGAGAACCCCGCGTTGACCGATATCGAGATCCGGTCGGTGGGCGCGGCCGTGACATTCGCGCGGGCGGCGTTGCGCGAGTGGTGGTTGCGCGGCGTCACGCCATCTTCGGACTTGTTCTGGTACGCGAAGAAGTAGCGGAATATGCCGGAGCCGCCCGACGCGTCGATGTTGTGCTCCTGGATCGCGCCGCTGCGCAGCAGGTTGTTGTACAGCCCGGCATTCCTGTACAGGGCGGGGTCGTAATCGAAGGGCATCGTGTTCTGCCCGTAGCTGAGCTTGTAGTTGACCGCGACGCCGCTCTCCGCGCCGATCCCGTGACCTCCTTTCGTCGTGATGAGGACGACACCGTTGGAGGCGTTCGTCCCGTACATGGCCGCGGCCGCGGGACCCTTGAGCACCTCGATCGTCTCGATCTCACTGGGCGACAGGGATAGCAGGTTCGAGTAGCCCTGTCCGCCGTCCCACAGCAGGTCCAGGTTCGAGTCGTCGATGCGCACGCCGTCCACGATGATGAGCGGCTGGCCATCGCCGTTCAGGCCGCCGCCGCCACGGACGAAGAACCGGTAGCCGCCGCCGGCATAGCCGGCCGCCGGGTGGAGCTGGACCCCCGATATCTTCCCCGCCACCAGCTGATCGATGCTGGTATAGAGCTGATGCGCCGACAGCTCTTCCGCGGACACGCGCGCCACCGAGACCTCGGCCCGGGATCGGGACCGGCTCGAGGCGATGCCGGTGACGACGATCGCCTCCGACTGGAAGGGGTCCGGCGTCAGCGCGATCCGGAGGTTCCTCAGGTCGTCCGTCGGAGCGAGGACCTGGCGCCGCTCCCGGAAGCCGAGTACGTACACGACCAGGGTGAACTCGGTCCTCGGCGTGTACGACAGCGAGAAGCGTCCGTCGCGGCCCGTCGTCGTAACGACGGACGTCCCCTCGACCGTCACCGCGGCGCCCTGGAGCGGGGAGCCGCTCATCTGATCCACCACGACCCCCTG
>CAYXJH010000497.1:0-2414 GCA_964465415.1 uncultured Gemmatimonadaceae bacterium | reverse complement strand
GACTGGTGGGCGCCGGCGGCGGTGGCGGCGGGGCCGAGCCGGTGGCGCACGCCGCCACCACGAGTGGGATTAGCAGCAGGCCGATCCTGTGTGCGCCTCGACGTGGTCCCCCGCGAACCGTTCCGGACATGGCTTCGTCGCTCCGATACGATCGATGATTGGTTGGTCTACCCGTGTAGACGAACGGGACCACGAAAACGCTGTGCGAGCATTGGATCAAGACGTTGCCCGGCGCGACGGGCCGACGCAGATTGAGCGTCCGGCCGTGACCTGATGAGTCGTGGCGCGCAACCAAATGATACGGACCTCGACCATGTCGCCAGTGCAGCGTCCTCTCTCGGCACCCATGATGATCTTCGAGCTCGGGCCACAGATCGACGAGCTCCGGAACGACGATTCCTATCGACGCAGCGGTCGGCTGGGCCGCACCCTGACCAAGTCGGGCCGGCTCCGGCTGACCCTCGTTGTCCTCAATGCGGGCGTCGAGGTCGGTATGCACCAGGCCGAGAGTCCCATGACGATCCAGCTGCTGGAGGGGGCGCTCACGTTCAAGGTCGGCGGTGAGGACCATCGGCTGCGCGCGGGCGAGATCCTCTTCTTCGGTCCGGGCGACGCTCACGACATTCGGGCGGAGGAAGAGAGCGCCCTGCTGCTCACGTTGTCCGCTCTGGATGACGACGAGGGCGACTGAGAGCATCCCGGGGCATCGTGGCTGCCTAGTCCCGCACCACCGGCTCGATCTCGTCGTCGCCCGCGTCCAGCGTCTCCTCGATCCAGAGCACCTGCACGATCGTCTGGATCGCCAGCACCAGCGGCAGTGCCAGGATCGCACCCAGCAGCCCGAACATCGAGCCGAACAGCAGCAGGGCCAGCAGGGTGACGAACGGGTGGACGGCCACGGCGCCCCGCATGACCAGCGGATGGACCACGTTCCCTTCCACCTCCTGGATCACGATCACGACCAGCGCGACCCACAGCGCCAGCCCCGGATCGTGGAACAGCGTGATCAGCACCGCGGTGAGGCCGCCGATCCAGGGGCCGACCAGCGGGATGATCTCCAGGACACCGATCAGCACGCCCAGCAGCAGCGGGTAGGGCGTGCCCAGCAGCATGAACGCGATGACGCTCACGGCCCCGATGATGATCATGGACGCGACCGTCCCCATCAGCCACCCGCCCAGCCGGTCGCCCAGCAGGCTGAACATCCGGCGCCACGCGTCCCGCTTGGCCGGCGGGACCGTCCTGATGAGGGGCGTCAGGAGCCCCTCATTGGGCTTGGCCACGATGAAGAACGCGCCGAACAGCAGCAGCACCGCCATGGCCACCAGCTCCAACAGCCCCACGGCGCGGAGCAACAGGGCGGGCAGCTGGGTGACCACTTCCAGGGCGCGGGGCCCGAGGAGCTCGACCTCCAGCCCGGTCTCCTCCCGCACCCAGGACTCCCAGCCCAGGAGCGTCTCCCACAGCTCGGGCGCCTGCTCGGCGAACGCCCGGATCTCCCGGGACACGGCCGAGCCCAGGAAATAGACCCCCGTCCCCAACCCACCGACCACGACCAGCGCCGTGATCACCGTCGAAAGCCCGCGCCCCAGCGGGATCAGGCTGGCCAGCTTGTTCAGCGCGACCGCCACGATGGCGGCCACGAAGGCCAGGAGCAGGACCCGGCTGACGGGGTCGAAGTGCATCAGCAGGAGGGCCAGCAGGAAGAGCAGGCCTACGGCACGATAGAGGTCGGAGCCTTGCAGTCGGTTTCTGGCCGTGCCTCCGTTCGACGGCTGTCCTCGCGCCATGGTACGCGCTTCGCTCCCTGGTCCCGGGTACGTCCCTCGCCTCGCCGGGACCGGCCCCGTGCAAGGCGGATACCGGGCGGTTTCCCTGTCGTCCCTGGCGCGCCTCGCCAGGGCCATCGACATTGGGGTCCCGCCTCGCACTCGGACGGCGGCGACCGAAACCAGCACCGTGCCTCCATGTCCAGAACCCTGACGACCGCCCTGATGACCATCGGCCTCGTCCCCGGCACCACGTCCGGTCAGAACCCGGCCCCGTTCGACTGGCTCATCGCGGGCGCGACGGTCGTGGACGGGTCCGGCGAGCCGGGCCGCGCCGCGGACATCCTGGTCCGCGACGGTCTCATCGCCTACATCGGGGCCGTGGACCCCGACACCATCGAGGTGCGACAGCGCTACGACGCACGGGGCCTCGTCGTGGCGCCCGGCTTCATCGACGCCCACGCCCACGGCGACCCGACCGGGAACGGCGCGTTCACCAACTTTCTGGCCATGGGCGTCACCACCATAGTCCTGGGTCAAGACGGGGGCGGTCCCGCCGCGGCCACGCTGGCCGGCCATCTGGACGCGGTGGACGCGGCCCGCCCGGGCGTCAACGTGGCGTACCTGGTGGGCCACAACACGGAC
>CAYXJH010000496.1:0-2415 GCA_964465415.1 uncultured Gemmatimonadaceae bacterium | reverse complement strand
GGCGCGGGCCCCGGCTCCGGGAGCTGAGCGGCGACATCGGTCACACGTACGCCGAGCTGGGCTGGCGAACCCCGCCCGCGCTCGACCCGGACACGCCGGCGCTGGACGCCCTGGCCATGATCCTGGGCAACGGCCGGGGGTCCCGCCTCTACCGCCATGTCCGAGAGCGGGGTCTGGCGTCCAGCGTGAGCGCGCACAACTACACCCCCACCGAGATCGGGGCGTTCGGCGTAGGGCTCGAATGCGACCCGGGTCGCACGGTCGAGGCGCTCCGCGCGACATGGGCCGAGGTGGACCACGTCCGGGACGAGCTCGTGGCTCCCGTCGAGCTCGAACGTGTGCGCACACTGCTCGCGACCCGGTTGCTACGGCGCCTGGAGACCGCGGAGGGTCGTGCCAACCTCCTCGCTGAATGGCATGCCCTGGGAGACTGGCGCCTCGCCGGCCAGTACCTGGACCGGATCGGTGAGCTGGATCCGGACCGGATCCGGGCCGCCGCCGCCGATCACCTCGCACTCGATCAGGTCACGCTGCTCGCCTACCGACCGGCCGGCGAGCCGGCCATTGGCTGGGCGGACGAGGACGTGCCCGCCGCGCTCGCTGGGGAGCCCGGGCCGACGGTCAACCGGCGGCCGGTCGAGCACGGCGTCGTGGAGGACCGTGTCGCCGACGACCGTATCGTCGAGTACGACCTGGGATCGACGGCCCTGGCCGTAAAGCGCCGTGGGCACGTCCCGCTGGTCTCCATGTCGATCGCCCGGCCGGGCGGCCGGCTCGGCGAGACGTCGGCCACGGCGGGGATCACGAGCCTGATGATGCGCGCCTCGCTCAAGGGAACCCGGTCCAGGTCGGCCCAGGCCATCGCCCTGGAGTCGGAACGGTTGGGGGGAAGCATCAGCGCCGTGGCGGGCGCGGACATGATGTCGTGGTCGCTGACCGTACCCTCCACGCATCTCGAGCCAGGGCTCGACCTGCTCGCCGACGTGGTGCTCGATCCTTCCTTCCCCACACACGAGGTCGAGAAGGAGCGGGCCATGATCGTCGCGGATCTGGCCCGCCTCCGGGACGACATGTACCAGTTCCCGATCCGATTGCTGACGAAGGCGGCCTTCGGCGATCACCCTTATGGCTGGTCACCGGACCAGGTGGAGCGGGCCATCCGGGAGATCTCGGCCACCGACCTCGCGAGCTGGCACGCCGGTGCGCTGGGCGGCGCCCGCGTTTTCGCGGTGGGAGACGTGGACCCGGACCGGATCGCGGAGCTCGTCGCCGTCCGGTTCCAGCCGCCGAGGGAGGGCGTCGACGGGACGGGCCGCGGGCCGGAATGGCCGGACAGACCCATCGTCCAGAGGGTACAACGAGAAAAGGCCCAGACCGCCATCGCGCTCGGGTTCCCCGGCCCCGCCCGGGACCATCCCGACCGGATCCCGCTCGAGGTGCTGTCCGGCGCCGTCAGCGGGCTCGGCAACCGCCTGTTCGAAGAGCTCCGGAGCCGACGGTCGCTGGCGTACTCGGTGGCGGCATATGCACTGACGCGGCGGCATGGCGGCATCTTCGTCGGGTACATCGCCACGTCCGCGGACAGGGCGGAGGAAGCGCGCTCCGGCCTTCTCGAAGAGCTCGGGCGGCTCCGCGATGAGGCGCCATCCGGGGACGAGCTGGAGCGGGCCCGACAGTACACGGTCGGGGCGCGCCAGATCCGGACCCAGACGAACGCAGCGCAGCTCGCCGAGCTCGCGACTGCACTGACCATCGGCGTCGGCCTGGAAGAGATCACCGGGTACGAGGCCCGCGTCCGCGCCGTCTCGCGCGACGAGGTCCTCGCCGCCACCCGCCGCTGGTTCGATCCCGACCGCGTCGCCGAGGGCGTGGTCGAGGGATCGCGGGACGTGTCGTCCGGCTGATGGTCGACAGGGTGGCCACGGGCGATTGAGAGGGATCGACGCACGCTCTATATTGGCCGCCCGTTCCTCCAAACCGGATTGAACCCATGAGCGACTACGACTCCATACGCGTCGAGCGGGTCGGTGCCCGTGCGACCGTGACCGTCTCACGCCCGGACAAGCTGAATGCCCTCAACGCCGACACCATCACCGAGCTCCGCCACGCGTTCAGCGAGCTCGCCGCGGACGACGCCGTTCGCGGCCTCCTCATCACGGGCGCGGGCGACAAGGCGTTCGTAGCCGGCGCGGACATCGCCGAGCTGGCCCGCATGGGTCCCATCGATGGGATCGGCGTGTCCCGCCAGGGCCAGCAGACCTTCCGCCTCCTCGAAACGATGGGGAAGCCGGTGGTCGCCGCCGTGAACGGGTACGCCCTGGGCGGCGGCATGGAGCTGGCCCTGGCCTGCCACATCAGGGTCGCCGCCGAGAACGCCCGCTTCGGCCTGCCCGAGGTCAAGCTCGGCATCATCCC
>CAYXJH010000495.1:0-2418 GCA_964465415.1 uncultured Gemmatimonadaceae bacterium | reverse complement strand
AAGGCCGGGGCATCGCCCGCCGGCTGAGACCCGCGGCTGGCCGGGCGGAGCGGTGGCGGCCGGCGCGCCGGACGATATCTTGCATCCCCCGCGCCCGACCAGATCCACGCACCAGGAGAAGCCCATGAAGCTGTCCCCGGACGCCATCCGGCGGCTGACCACGAAGGAGGAGGCAGAGTTTCTGGAAGGGCTGGCAGCGGGCCGCATCGAGAAGGTCACGCCGGCCCGGTTGCGTCAGAAGCTCGACCGCGCCCGCCGCCTGCGGGACAAATATACGGACCTGGCTCGGCGCCAGCGCTCCGAGATGCGCGGCAAGGCGGCGCCGCGGAGCACACGCCCGGCGCGCAGCAACGCCAACACGCTTCGCAAGGTCCAGCTGTTCGAGTGGGCCATCGATCGGATCACGTCGACGTTGGACGCCGCCGGCGGTGATGTTGCCGCTGATCGTCCCAAGCAGCGGACCCGGGCGGCAGCCGAGTACGCACCTGATAAGCTCCAGCCGCGGATCGTCGAGGTGCTGAAGGACGGAGAGACACTGTCCTTCGGCGACCTCTGGGCCGCCATGCCGGACGTGCCCGTGGACATGCTCCGGAAGGCGCTCTGGTCACTGTCCGAGGCGGGCGCCATCGACCTCACGGACGAAGCGGGTGTCGCCCTGGCGTCCGAACAGGACGTGGCCGAGGACGTCGAGGTGGAGGTCGACATCGACCGCCCCACCGCTCCCCGGCGTCGCACCGCTCAGAAACCGGCGGGCGGGCGTCAGGGCAAGCCGGGCCCCGCCACGGCCGGGCACCACCCGAAGACCCGCATTCACAGTCATATCCGGAGCGCCGGCAAGCGCAGCCAGGCCGGTCGA
The DNA here is from genome assembly GCA_964465415.1 of uncultured Gemmatimonadaceae bacterium. GTDB lineage: Bacteria > Gemmatimonadota > Gemmatimonadetes > Longimicrobiales > RSA9 > SLCC01. Next base: position 1,562 of record CAYXJH010000495.1, on the reverse strand, counting down.
GACCGCCGCAGGTCATAGCCTCCCCGCGACGAAGGCCGGAGCCCGTCGGGTCCCCGGCCGTTCCCTCAGCCGTCCGGGACCGCGTGCACGGTCAGCTGCTCCAGAAGCGCTGGCCACAGGTTCCGGGCGACCCGGTCATGGCCATCCACGTTCGGGTGGATGCCATCGGGGAGGTTCATGGCGGGATCGCCGGCCACGCCGTCCAGGAGGAACGGCAGCAAACCGACCTCGTGCCGCGCGGCTAGGTCGGGATAGATGGGCTCGAACGCCCGGGTGTACTCGGCGCCCAGGTTGGGCATCGCCCGCATGGGGACCAGGAGTACTCTTGGCTGCGGCCGCTCGCTGTGCAGCCGGGTCAGGATCCGGTCCAGGTTGGCGCGGGTGGAATCCGGGTCCAGGCCGCGCAGCATGTCGTTGGCCCCGGTCTCTACCACGACCACGTCGGCTGGCTGGCGCAGCAGCCAGTCCAGCCGCCGGAGCGCTCCCGCGCTGGTCTCCCCGCTCACGCCGGCGTTGATCACGCGGTAGGGCAGGCCGGCGGAATCGATCCGCGCCTGGAGCCGCGCGGGGTACGCCGCCTCGGGCGCCACGCCCGGCCCGGCCGTAAGGCTGGTGCCGATAATGAGGATCCGACCCCGCTGGGCTTCCGCGACCGCCCCATCACCGGCGTCGGGTCGCTCCGTGACACCCCGTTCCACCGGCTCCTCGGCCCCGTTAGCTTCCCGCTCGCCGCACCCGGCCAGCGGCACGGCGGCCAGAGCGAACAGGAGCGTGCAGCGCGTGATCGAGACGGAAAACCTCAGCAAGGAATACCGGACGGGCGCGAGACGGCTGACGGTACTGGACGGGGTGGATCTACGGATCGGCTCCGGCGAGCTCGTGTCAGTGGTCGGGCCATCGGGGAGCGGGAAGAGCACGCTGCTGGCGCTCCTGGCAGGGCTCGATGACCCCACGTCGGGTCGCGTGCGGATCGATGGCACCGACCTGGCCGACCTGGACGAGGATGGCCGGGCACGGCTGCGGCGCGATCGCATTGGCTTCGTATTCCAGTCGTTCCAACTCATCCCATCGCTCACTGCGCTCGAGAACGTTCGCGTCCCGCTGGACCTGGCCGGCCGGCGCGATGGCGCGGATCGGGCCCGGCAGCTGCTGGGCCGGGTCGGCCTGGCCGACCGCCTCGACCACCTCCCGGTCCAGTTGTCGGGCGGCGAGCAGCAGCGCGTGGCCCTGGCCCGCGCGTTCGTACACGACCCTGATATCCTGTTCGCCGACGAGCCCACCGGCAACCTGGACCGCGCGGCGGGCACCGCGATCCTCGGCCTGCTCCAGGAGCTGAACCGGGAGCACGGCGCCACCGTCGTCCTGGTGACCCACGACGTGGAGTTGGCCGCCGCCGCGCCTCGTACCATCCGTCTCCGGGACGGGCGCCTCCTGCCGGATCGCGAAGCATGAGGCTGCTATACCTGGCCTGGCGCGAGAGCCGGGCCGGCCGCTTCAGGCTGTTCCTGTCCGTTGCCGGGATCGCCGTGGGCGTCGCGGCATTGGTGGCCGTGCAGGCCTTC
>CAYXJH010000494.1:0-2439 GCA_964465415.1 uncultured Gemmatimonadaceae bacterium | reverse complement strand
CGCCTCGATCGCCGCCAGGAGCGCGCCCATCGCGTACATCGGCTCGGCCAGCAGGAACACAACCGCGACGGGCGGCCCCAACGGCGAGGTCTGGAAAATGGGGCTGGTAATCCAGAACGTCGCCACGAACGAGGCGAGCACGAGGGCGCCGATCGCGAATACCCATCGGCCGAGCATCCGCCGGTGTCCGGGTGTCGACCGCTGCGGCGAGCCGACCCAGAGCCCCGCGGCGAAGGATGCCAGCGCCAGGCCCATGATGAAGCCCACAGCCGCCAGCACGCGCTCGCCCATGTATACGAGCAGGGCGCCACCGGCCATCCCGGAGACACCCGTCGCCAGCCCCGCGACGAAAGCGGCTGCCGTCCGTGGCCACTCCCGAGAGCGACCCACGTTCAGGGCGCCAGGCGGGCGTAGCCGCCGCGGTAATGCACGAGCGGGGAGCCTGGCCCGGCATCGCCCGCCACGACCCGGCCCACGAAGATGGAGTGGTCCCCGCCGTCGTAGGTGGCCCACAGCCGGCAGTCCACCCACCCCACGGATCCATCCAGCACCGGGGCCCCGGTGACCTCGGTCCGATGGGACACACCGTGGAACTTGTCGGCGACGTCATCCCCGGCGAACCTCCGGGCGAGCGCTTCCTCCTCCTCGCCCAGGATGCTGACCGCGAACGCACGGGCGCGGTCGATGCAATCATGGGTGTCCGCCTCCCGGTCCACACACGCCAGCACCAGCGGGGGGTCAAGCGACACCGATGCCACCGCGCTGGCCGTGAGGCCTCGAGCGGTGCCCGTCGGCTCGGTGGCCGTGACCACCGTAACCCCCGTCGCCAGGTGGGCCAGGACGCGGCGGAACTCGGCAGCTTCTATCGACATGGCACGTGCAAACGCGGCCCCCGGATTGCATCGGCGAGCAGCATTCCCTTAGGTTTCGCGGGTGGGAAACGCAATGATGGGCAGATCCCTGGCACGACGCGCCAGCGCGGCTCGCCGCCTCCCGATTCTCCTCATGGTAATCGGTCTCGCAGGCTGCGACAACGTGGAGTGGGGCGGCCTCGACATGACCGTGGTCCGCCCACCACCCACGGTCGGTCCGGCCGACGAGACCGAGCTCGACGCGGTGGACCGGCTGCCCGATCGACCGATCCTCTACCACGTCACGCGCGACGGTGACCGGGCCACCGTGGTGCCCGTCGGTGAGATCGGCGACAATGGAATGGAGGCGATCCGATTCGGCGACGATCCGGACGCGTTCGGCGCCCGGTTCATTGCCGCGTTCCTCAGGCAGGGCTCCGAGTTCACACTGTTCCGCCACGGTCGCCGCGCGGGCACCATGATCGTCGACTCCGCGTACGTCCCGCCCGGCGATGTGTGCCGGCGCCTCCCGCGCGGGTCCGGCATCGTGGAGCTGGCGGGCGCCGCCGGGGAGGCGACCGAGTTCCTGGCCATGGCCAGGACCCAGGCCGCGCCCGGCACCGTCATGCCGGGACGCACGCTCCAGCCAGAACGCCGCATGGAAGTGGTCGGTAACATCATGGCCGAGCGAGTGCTTCGGGCCAGGCGCGCCCAGCTGCCGAACTGGGCCGTGGCCCGCCGACAGCTCCAGCCGTTTCCGGTGGCGGGCACCCAGGAGCTCGGCTTCACAGCGACGTTCCTGGTGGCCGATCAGATGCAGATCGGGGGCGATGACAACGGCTACTCACTGTTCGTCCTCTACACGCCACAGCCGCCGGCAGGGTACGACACCGCCTACGTGAGCTATACCAGCTATCCCGACGACGGGAAGGCGGCGCCCCGCGTCATCGATTTCCTCGACTGGAACCGCAACGGCCAGGTGGACCTGCTCCTCGAGGTGTATGGCACGCAGAGCAGCTGGTTCGAGGCGGTAGGCCTGGTCAACGACGAGTGGCGCCGGCTCTTCCAGGAGCGGTGTCAGGTCGCCGGCCCCGTCGTGCCCATTACCAGCGCGCCGCAGAACGGCGGCACCGGCCAACCCTCCGGTCAGCCCGGCGCGCCGTCGCCTTCGCCTTGACCCGAAGGACACTGGTCGTCTACCTTCAACCCCGTACATAACACGGACGAGGTCAACCGGAAGCCGGTGTGAATCCGGCGCGGCCCCGCCACTGTGAGAGGTCCGGACCACGGTCCGGATGGCCCGCTCAATCGCCACTGGGTGCGAACCCCGGGAAGGCGAGCGACGCCGCCTCGAGCCAGGAGACCGATCTCGACCGTGCCCGAAGCAACCCTTCGAGGGAGGGGTCCGGGCGCGTTTTCGGGCAATTGCCCGGCCGCGGCCCGTTCCCCGAGAGGGAAGCGGGCCTTTGTCTTTTGTACCCGTCAGGCAACGCCGGTCTACCGTGTTCCGGGCACCCGCCATCCTCGTGCGCGCCCGGGGCGCGTTGCTGCTGGCGGTCACGATCGCGGCGAGCGGTGCGGCCGCCTG
>CAYXJH010000493.1:0-2439 GCA_964465415.1 uncultured Gemmatimonadaceae bacterium | reverse complement strand
GCGCCTGCCCCCGGCCCGGAGCAGGCGCCGGGGATGGCGCGGGCCCCGGTGTCGCCGCGGGCGACTCAGTTTGCGCTTCCTTCTTCTTGAGCGGGATGTCGATCTTGGCCCTTCCGGTCAGGAGGCGGATCCCCTCGTTCAGCTCCATGTTCTTGCCGGGGACCATGGACGCGAGGACCAGGAAGATGTTCTCGTCGTTGACGTCCAGGCCTCGCTCCGCCAGCGCCTCGCGGGCGGCGGGGATGTTGTTGGGCGCGGCATCGAGCGGGTCGCCCTTGAACGGCTCCAGATTCAGCTGCTCCGCCGCCTTCTCGACGACCGTCGGGTCGGGCGGCAGCGGGGTCTTCCCGAAGTAGCCGAGGACGGCCTTCCCGTACCCCGCCTCGATCTTCTCCCACCGGCCGTACATGACATTGTTGAACGCCTGCAGCCAGTACTGCTGGCTCCCGGGCGTTACGCTCGTCCACGCGCCGCCCGCTTCCACGACCACCGGGAACTCGGCCAGCACCTCGCCGTAGCGCTCCAGGATCCCGGCCTTGGCCATCATGTGGACGTTCGGCCCGATGGCGCCGCCCGGCATGGGGAAGCCCAGGACGCGGGCATCGGGGGTGGTGGTGGTGGGGTTGAAGGCGTAATCCTCGAGCAATTCTTCCAGCATGGACTCGATGGCGGGGAGGCGGTCCACGTCCATGTCCAGGTCGTAGCCCGTCCCCTTGAGGGCGTGGGCCAGCGAGCGGGCGTCCGGCTGCGACGTCCCCGAGGCCAATGGTCGTACGGCCAGGTCCACGCCATCGGCGCCACCATGGATGGCGGCCATGTAGCAGGCCACGCCGGTGGACGCGGTGTCGTGGGTATGCATCCACAAGGGAAGCTCGGGCGGCATGATCTTCTTCAGGCCGACCCCCGTCTTGTAGATGGTCATGGGGTCGGTGGTCCCGCTGGCGTCCTTCAGGCAGATGCTGTCGATGTGCATCCCGCTGTCCAGGATCTGGCGGCCGATGTCGATATAGAACTCGGGCGTGTGGACGCGGTCGGACTCGAAGGGGAGGCCCATGAGGGCGATGACGACCTGGTGGTGCATCCCGGCATCGACAATGGGCTTCCCGGTCTTCACCAGGTTCCGGACGTCGTTCATGTAGTCGAAGTTCCGGTCCCAGGTCGTCCCGGCGGCGGCCATGAGCCGGGCCTGGAGGGCGAGGGCATCAGGCGACTGGGTCGTGAGCGTGACGCCGGAGACCGACCGGGTCAGGATCTGGAGGTCCGCGTCGGGGCCCACGGCCTGGCGCATCCTCCGCATGTTCTCGAACGGGTTCTGACCCAGGTAGAACAGCGGCGCCTGGAAGAGGGCGCCGCCGCCGAACTCGAAGTGGCGCACGCCCATCTCGGCGGAAGCTTCCATGGCCGGGAGGAAGTCTTCCAGGCGGACCTTGCCGCCGAACGTGCTCTGGAGCCCGTCACGGAACGGGGTGAACATCACCCGGATCCGCCGGCCCGTCTTGGTGAAGATCATCGGATTTCCTTGATGTTCGTGACCCTGGTGCCCGGGAACGCCCGGGCCGCCGCCGACGATACGGCCGCGACGACGGCGGCGTCGATATCATCAGGCACGGGGAAGATCGCGGTCAGCAGGCGAATGACGCCCGCGAGGAAGGACAACAAGGCGATCACGGCGACGAACGCCGCGGCACAGATGACGAGCAGGTCGGGTTCGGTCATGACACTCCTGCGCGGCAGGCACGGCGGGGGCGGGGGCGGGTGCCGCGCGGACCTGTCCCGACCGCCACTTCCCGTGGAAGCGACGCGCGTGCGTAGTCGGGTGCGTCGGTGTGGACGGCCAAACTCTGTTCGGTTCCGGCGTCAGGCCCGCCCGCCAGCGGCAGCGAGCGTGGCGCCGTAAGATTATCAGCCTCGACGAGGTGAGAGAATAGGAGAATCCCTGTTATGCAGGTAGGGTGTATCCACTACACGTCCGTTCGGCGGATCGCCGGGCGGTAGCCGGGGGCGCGGGATGCACGAGGTCGTAGTCATCGGCGGCGGGATCGCCGGCGCCGCGGCGGCTCTCGAACTGGTCGCACGGGGAGCGGTCGTCAACATCATCGATGCGGAACGGCCGGGCGCCGCGGCCACCGGCGCGTCCGCCGGCATGCTGGCGCCTCAGTACGAGTCGTCGGGTCTAACACCTCTTTTCGATCTGCTGCTGGTTGCGCGCTCGACATTCCCGTCGTTCGCCGCCCGTCTCGAGGAGCTGGCCGGCCGGACGGTGCCGATCCGGTGGGATGGCATGCTGGTGGCCAATCGCACGGCCGAGGAGGCGCGGTCGGCGGAGGCGGCGGTGCGCTGGCAACGGGAGGCCGGCCAGGCGGCGGAGCTCGTGGGGCCGGACGACGCCCGCCGCCTCCAGCCCGGCCTGTCCGACGACATACCCTCGTTCGTCTGGCT
>CAYXJH010000492.1:0-2443 GCA_964465415.1 uncultured Gemmatimonadaceae bacterium | reverse complement strand
CGAGCCGGGCCGGGGTGACGGCGACTCCGTACGCCAGCCGACTCGCCAGGCAGGGCGATGCGGGCTCGTCCCATGTGACCAGCCCCGCACGCCGCGACCACGCCCGGATGTCCGCCTTCGTGAGCCCGGCCTCCTGGAGCGGGGAGCGGACGCCGCGCTCCCGCCCCGCCCGGGCGCCGGGTCGGTGGTCCGAGGCGTCGTCGGCGTTCGAGCCGTCGATCACCGTGCGGAGACCACGCTCCTGGGCGATCCGTGCCAGGTGCGACCACAGCTCATCCTTGCAGTGGTAGCAGCGGGTCGGCGCATTCGCCACGTACCCCGGATCGGTCAGCTCGTGGGTACGAACGTCGATATGGGGAAGGCCGAGCTCCCGGGCGACCGCCAACGCCCGCTCGTGCTGGACAGCCGGGTACGACGCGGATCGGCCCGTGACGGCCAGCACGCGAATCGGTCCCAGCACCTCCAGCGCCACGTGGGCGAGGAACACGCTGTCCACGCCTCCGGAGTACCCCAGGCAGACGGACTCGCATTCCTCCAGGATACGTACGAGCGCCGCCCGCTTCGCCTCCAGGTCCGCCTCGTCCACCCGCCCGTCCGATGTCGAAGTCGTCATGCCCCCGCCCTTTGCCGGCGCGAAGCTATTGCATTCTCCGCGCCGTGACAATCCCAGGAAGCCAGCGCCGGAGGACTCAGACCGTGACGCGGAATGCTCGATCCAGGGAACGGTACTGGATCGCTTCCGCGACATGGGACGGGTCGATCGGTTCCGTCCCCTCCAGATCGGCGATGGTCCGCGCCACCCGCTGCACCCGATGGTACGCTCGGCCCGACAGCCCCAGTCGCCGGATCGCGGCCTCCAGGAGCGCCGCTCCGCTCTCGTCCAGCCGACAGTGGCGCTGCGTCATGGGCGCGTCGAGCTGGGCGTTGGACAACACCCCTGTCCCCGCGTACCGGCGGACCTGCCGGTCCCGGGCGGCTACCACCCGTTCCAGGATCCCGCGGCTAGGCTCCGAGCGGGTCGCCGCCGCGAGCTGCGCGGCGCGCGGGCGGGGCATCTCCACGTGGATATCGATCCGGTCGTAGAGGGGGCCGGACACCCTGCTCCGGTACCGGCGGACCTGCTCAGGCGAACAAACGCAGCGCCCTGTATCATCACCGTGGTGACCGCACGGACACGGGTTCATGGCCGCGACGAGCATGAACCGGGCGGGCAGGCGGACGGCGGCGCGCGCGCGGCCGATGTGAATGACGCCTTCTTCCGCCGGTTGCCGGAGCGACTCCAGCGCGGATCGCCGGAACTCCGGCAGCTCGTCCAGGAACAGGACGCCATGGTGCGCGAGCGAGGCTTCGCCTGGTCGAGGTACGGCGCCGCCACCTACCAGACCCGCATCCGAGATGCCATGGTGCGGCGACCTGAAAGGCCGCGCATGGAGCAACCCGGACCCGGACCGGAGCCGCCCGGCGACCGAGTGCACCCGCGTGGCGTCCAGCGCTTCGGCGTGGGTCAGCGGTGGCAGGATGGAAGGCAGCCTCTTGGCCATCATCGACTTGCCCGAACCCGGCGGGCCGATCATCAGCAGGTTGTGCCCCCCGGCCGCAGCGACCTCGACCGCCCGGCGCGCGGTTTCCTGGCCCATCACATCGGCGAAGTCCGAGCAGGCGGCTCGACGATCGGAGCCCGTTGCGGCGGCCTCAGCTCGCGCTAGCGGCCCACCGGCGAGGAACCGGACGACTTCTCCCAGGCTCCTGGCGGCGCGCACATCGAGTCCATCCACGGCTGCCGCCTCGGCCCCGTTCGGCTCCGGGACCACCAGGTTCTGGATCCCTTGCTGACGGCACATCAGGGCCACCGGGAGGACGCCGTGCACCGGACGGATCGACCCGTCCAGCCCGAGCTCCCCAACGCAGCACGCGGTCGACACGTCCGCCTCCCAGAACGAGCCGCTTGCCGCCAGCAGGCCGAGCGCGATCGGAAGGTCGAACGCACTCCCGGTCTTCGGAATGTCCGCCGGGGCGAGATTGATCGTCACGCGGCTCGGCGGGACCTGGAACCCGCTATTGACGAGCGCCGCGGTCACTCTCTCGCGTGCCTCCCGCACGGCGCCCTGCGGCAGGCCCACCATGGTCATCGAGGGCAGGCCCCGGGCCAGGTCCACCTCGACCCGGACGGGATACGCGTCCACCCCCAGTACCGCGCCACTCGTGATCGTCGCGAGCATGGGGCGACGATGGCGGGCGAAACGGGGCAATGGAATGTCAGGATGGGCCCGGGACCGGAGCCGCAAAGGGATCAGTCGCCGGGCGCCGGGCACGGGGTAACATCCCGCTCCCCGCCAGTCGGCGCCGCGGCCACCACGGGCGCCCGGCCGTCCCGCACTGCGTCCATCAGGTCCAGCACCTCTCCGAGGGCCGTGCGGCCGCCGTTCCCGGCGTACCAGCCTCG
>CAYXJH010000491.1:0-2450 GCA_964465415.1 uncultured Gemmatimonadaceae bacterium | reverse complement strand
GGTGCGGGAACAGCGCGAAGTCCTGGAACACCATCCCGACGCCGCGCCGCTCCGGTGGGACCCACGCGCCGGCGCCCGCGACGGCGCGGCCCCCGATCCGGATCACGCCCAGGTCCGGTACCTCGAGGCCTGCGACCAGGCGCAGCAGCGTGCTCTTCCCGCAACCGCTCTCGCCCACGACGCCCACGACCTCGCCGTCCGCAACGCGCAGGTCGACACAGGCCACGGCGGGCGCGGAGGTGCGGGAATAGCGCTTCTCGAGCCCTTCCAGATCGAGGGCGGCGTCGAGCTCCGCCGCGCCGCCCGGCAGGCGGGTCGGCCGCCGACCGGGTCGCTTCATAGCCATTGCGGTCTTCATCGATCTCCTCTCATGCCTCGGCCCTCCGCCGGAGCGACTGCTGAAGCACCACCACAACGATCGTGGCCGCGCCGATCACCAGCAGCGCGGCGGGCGCCGAATGGGCCACTTGCTCGATGGACGCGAGCTCGAACGCACGCGTCGCCAGCGTGTCGAAATTGAACGGACGCAAGATCAGCGTCAGCGGCAGCTCCTTGAGCACATCGATGAACACGAGCGTCGCCGCCGCGATGAGGCCCCGCCACAGCAGGGGTAGCTCGATCCGGCCCAGTGTCCGGAGCGGCGATGCGCCCAGGGTCCGCGAGGCCGCGCCGAGGCTGGATCCGATCCGGGTGAAGCCTGACTCCACCGACAGGTAACCGACCGCCATGAAACGCACCACGTATGCGAACATGAGGGCCGCGATCCCTCCCGTGAGTACCAGCGCCGTCCCACCGGTGAGCACCCGATCCACTCCCAGCACCGTCACCATCACTCCGACGGCGATCACGGCGCCGGGGATCGAGTACCCGAGCAGCGCCAGCTTCGTCAGCGACGACGTGAGCGGCGTACGGTCGAGCCGGCCCGCGTAGGCAAGGACCACCGCAACGGCGATGCACAGGAGAGCCGCGCCGGTGGCCAGCCCGAACGTGTTCAACGTCATGCGTATGAACGAGCCGTCCACCACCTCCGGTGCGGTGCGGATCGCCCACAGTCCCAGCTGCAGGACGGGCAGGATGAACCCGACCAGCAGCGGTATCGCGCAGAAGAGCAATGCTGCGGCCGCGGCCGGCCCGCGCAGGGGGTACCTCATGACGGGCCGGCCACCACCCGCCTCCTCGTACCGCGCCGATCCTCGCTGCCAACGCTCCAGCGCCAGCATCACCAGCACCACCAGCATCAGAATCGCCGATAGCCGGATCGCGGTGTCCAGGTCGCCCAGAGCGAACCAGGACCGGAAGATCCCCGTCGTGAACGTCGTCACCCCGTAATAGGCCACTGCGCCGTAGTCGTTCAGCACCTCCATGAGCACGAGCGCAAGCCCCGCGACGAGCGCCGGCCTGGCCAGCGGCAGGCCGATCCGGAAGAAGATCGCCCACGGCCCCTGGCCCAGCGTCCTCGCCGCTTCCAGGGCGCGCCCGGAACGACCCTCGAAGAGCGCGCGGGCCAGCAGGAAGACGTAGGGGTAGAAGACGAACCCGAAGATCAACGCCACCACCTCGATGCGCATCACGTTCCAGTACAGGAACGTGTCCGGCGCCCCGCCCATGGCCCATCGCACGATTCGCTGAACCGGGCCGGTCACGTCCAGCATCCCGGCGTACGTGTAGGCCGCCATGTACGCCGGCACGGCCAGCGGCAGGACCAGCGCCCAGTGGAAGAACCCGCGTAACGGGAACTCGCACATCGTGACCAGCCATGCGGCCCCTGCGCCCAGCACCAGCGCCAGACTGCCCGCCACCACCGCCAGGATCGCCGTGTTCACCAGGTACTCGGGCAACAGCGTGGTGGCCACATGGATCCACGCGTCCCCAGCCGGCCGGAACGCCCCGGCGGCTACCACCACCAGAGGCACCGTCAGCAGCACCACGAGCCCGAGCGCCGCGGCCGTCCACCCCCAGGGGAGCGCCCGGACGGCCGGAAGCCAGCGACGGAGGGCTATCTCCATCCCACACGATCGAAGATCCGCACCGCGTCACCGTTCAGCGCGCCAAGCACGCTCAGGTCCAATGTGTCCGCGCGAAACTCACCCCACTCCGCCAGACGAGGCGGAAGCGGCACTCCCGGCTTGGCCGGGTACTCCTGGTTGGATTCGGCGAACAGGGCCTGCGCCTCGTCGCTTACCAGATATTCCAGCAGCCGCACCGCGTTCGTTCGGTTCTTCGAGCTGCTCGTCACGCCCGCGCCGCTCACGTTTACGTGCGCCCCCGCGCCCGCCTGGTCGGGGAAATGGATCGCCAGCCGCTCCGCGGCACGACGGTCCTCGGGGTCGCCCGACTCGGCCAGCCGCGCCAGGTAGTACGTGTTCACGATCGCCACGTCACCCACCCCCGCCGCCACCATCTTCAGCTGGTCCGTGTCGCCGCCCCGCGGCGGCCGGGCCATGTTCCGG
>CAYXJH010000490.1:0-2458 GCA_964465415.1 uncultured Gemmatimonadaceae bacterium | reverse complement strand
CCGGCCGAGGTGTTCGTGCTGGCCGATGGCCAACGGGAGCTGGAGCGGACGACGAACAGCAATCCGTGGCTGGATGCGGTTGCCCTCGGCGAGCAGAGGGTGGTGCGGTACATGGCGCGGGACGGCGAATTCGAGATCGAGGGCTTGCTGATGCTGCCCGTCGAGTACGTCGAGGGCTCGCCCGTGCCGCTCATCACTACGGTGCACGGAGGCCCGGAAGCCCACTACCTGAACGGGTGGCTCACCGCCTACTCGCTGCCGGGGCAGATGGCCACGGCGCGGGGATACGCGGTGTTCTACCCCAACTACCGGGGCAGCACGGGGCGCGGCCTCGAGTTCGTCATGAGCAGCCAGGGCGACGCCGCCGGCAAGGAGTTCGATGACATCGTCGACGGGGTCGACCACCTGATCGAGCTCGGGATCGCCGACGGCGACCGCGTCGGCGTGACCGGGGGATCATATGGCGGCTACGCCACCGCCTGGATGAGCACGTACTACTCGGACCGGTTCGCCGCCGGCGTGATGTCCGTGGGCGTCAGCAACAACATCTCGAAGTGGGGCACGAGCGACATCCCCGACGAGCTCTACCTCGTGCACTCCCGGGAGCGGCTCTGGGAGGACAATTGGCAGAAGTACCTCGAGCGCAGCCCGATCTACCATGTCGACCGGGCGCAGACACCGCTCCTGATCCTCCACGGCGAGGAGGATACCCGCGTGCACCCGGGCCAGTCGCTGGAGCTGTACCGCCATATGGTGGTCCGGCGTCCCGATGTGCCGGTGCGGCTCATCCTGTATCCCGGCGAGGGGCACGGCAACGCCCGGTCTGCATCGCGGCTGGACTACACGATGCGAATGATCGGCTGGTTCGACGCGTATCTGAAGGGTGACGGGCGGATGCCGGGTCGCGACCTGGAGCGACCGGCCGCGGCGACCGTAGCGCCCTGACCGACGGGACCGGACCGACTCGCGCGGTGGCGCTCGCACGCCCAGACCGGGCAGCACGCGAGCGCGACCGCTCAGTCGCGAGCGCCTTCAAGTTCCGTCTACCACCGTCTCCAGTAGGCCGAGCCAGTCCTTGAGCTGGCTGAAGATCATGAATTGATCGTGCGCCCTCCGCTGCGCGGTGCGTGCCAGGGCAGCCCGCTCGTACCTATCGTTCAGCAGGTAGTCCAGGGCGTCGGCGATCTGCCGCGGGTCCTCCGGATCGTCGATGAGCCAACCGTCGCACGCGTGCGTGATCTGCTGCCGTGGCCCCACCGCCCGGCTGTTGCTGAGCACGGGGATCCGCTTCCACATGGCCTCCGTCACGGTGAGCCCGAACCCCTCCCGCAGCGAGTTCTGAACGACTACGGTCGAGGCACGCTGGAGCGCGTTCACCATGGCGGCGTTCTCGTCGGGATTCTGCATGGGCAGGGCGATCATGGCGATGTCCTGCTTGAACTCGTCGTCGAGGGCCACGTAAGCGGCCCGAAGCTCTTCGATGACTTCCAGACCCTCCGGGTCATCGGACACGGAGGCGGGATCCGGGCCAGCCAAGACCAGCCTGGCGTCGCGCAGGGCCCGGCGCTCCATGGCGGGGCGCTGGCGGAAGTTGCTGTACATCCGCTCCTTCAGGTCGACGAACCCCTGCATCAGTGGGAGCCAGCCCTTGAGGCGATCCCAGCGGGAGATCTGGGTGACGATGGGGCGAATGAGGAGGCCCAGGTCCGCCGGCAGGATCGCGGGTGACCAGCTCCCGTCGGCCTGGACCCGCTGGGCCACGTGCGGGAAGGGCTCGTACACGACGGGCCCTGGCACCACGGCCAGGGCGGCATTCGCCAGGATGCCGACCACCGAGTGCAGATGCAGCTCCCGGTTCTTACGGGACAGCGGGTCGATGGCCGGGTAGATGATCCGGGAGCGATCCTGGAAATAGCTCGGCACGTATTCGCCCGCGGAGAAGACCCCTTTCTGATAGTCCGGCGCGTACGGCTCCAGGAACGACCAGGCAGCCCGCGTGGCGTCGTTTTCCTCGTCGAGTCCGATGTGGCAGCGCCAGACGGTCCCGATGTTCAGGTGCCGTCGGAGGATCCCGGCCAGGGGCATGGGCTGCGGGTCGTGCACCACCAGGATGTCCCCGTCCCGCATGAGCGGCCCCAGGGTCCGGGCATTGGCCGCGTTCACGGCGTCGTATGTGCCCCGCGCGGCTGCGCCCAGATCGGCGTCGCCGGCTCCATGGATCAGGTTGTGGATGCCCTTGGTGAGGCGAAAGAATGCTTCGTCCCGCGTCTGGATCACGAACCAGCGCGTGTCGACGCCCAGCTCGTTGAGTAGCGTGACCATGGTGGGCAGCATCTCCGCGACGCCGCCGCCCTGGGCCGTCGAATTGACCATCCAGACGGTGCGGCCCTCGAGCGCCGGAGCGACCTCGTCGGCGCGCCGCTTCAAGGCGTCGGCCGCGGGCGCCAGGTGCGCGATG
>CAYXJH010000489.1:0-2468 GCA_964465415.1 uncultured Gemmatimonadaceae bacterium | reverse complement strand
GACCTCGGCGGCGCCGTGATGGCCGTGCCCGCCCGGCTGCTCGTGCTGGTGCGAACCGTGGTCGTGCCCGTCGTGGTCTTGCGCGCCATGGTCGTGCGCGCCCTCGTGGGATTGCGCCAACCGGGCGGTCGGCTCGCCGTGATACCCGTGGGCGGACCCGTCCGCCACGCCCGGCGCCTGTCGTTCCGCCGGCTCCCCGGCCCCAGCCTCCGCCTCCCCCGGGGCCGTATTGACGCACGCGAGCATCACCAGCCCGGCCACGACCGCGGCCAGCGGGCCCGCCGTCACTCTACGATGTCGTGTGCGCTGCTGCTCCCCACCCTTCGCTCCTCGCGCGTCCCTACGAGCTGAACCCATTGACTCCTCCCGGTCAGGCGCCCAAACGATCCCACTCCCCCCACATGGTTTATTCGGTCGATCCCGCAGGGCAATAGGTTCGTGCTCGGACCCCGCTGGCGACCCGGGCGAAGATCGAGTGGTAAGCCGAAGCGTCCGAATCGGAGGCTTGCGCCTCGGAGTGACGGGGTGAATCCTGGAAATGAGCGAGCAGAACCGGAACGAGGGTCGAGATGCCGACGGCTCCAACATCGTGTCTCCTTCCTGCCACCCTGATCGCCGCACTGCTCCTGTCGTTCCCGATCGATGCGAGCGCTTGCTCGAAGATGGCCTACAGGACCGTGGCTTCGCCCGGCACGTCCCACTTCATCGCGGTCGCGACGCCCGACACGGTGCTGGCCGGCGCCGGTGCAGTCGAATACCGGGTGGCCCCCGGCCACTTTGGACCCGCAACGGAGCGGTCCATCCACGGGCAGGTCGTCGAGCTGAAACGAACGGGGGGGCCCGCGGCTGAACGGCTAGAGGGCCACACGCACGCCTTGCTCGTGCCCTGGGACTACGGGAGCGATTGCGTGCCGACCCCATGGGCGAACAGCGCCCGCTGGGTCGATCTCGGCGAACCCGGGCTCTTCATAGCCGATCTGCGCGACGCTGAGTTCTGGGCTGGAGACCTGCCGACGTTCGATATCCACGTCCCCCAATACCAGCCGTTTCGCCACCGCCCCGAGGATCGACGAACGCCCCGCGACGCGGAAGCGATGACCATGGACGAGCTCTTCTCTCTCTACGACGTGCTCCCCGTGGCACGACCCGGCGTGTCACCCGACGAGGCGATCCGCCCGCTCCTGGCGTGGGCCCGACAGAACCCCGAGCTCGCCGGGCGACACCCCGCCTGGAGCGTCCTCGGGATCAACCTGTATTCCGCCGAGAGCGCCCGGATCCGGGCGCTCGAATCTCCCATCGCCGGGACCTATCGGTTGACCCTCCACGTCCCGGGTCGCTCGCCCGAGACGATCTTCCTGCGCACCGCTCGCCACCCGAACAGCGGGTGGAGTCGGCGGCCGGTTGACGCCGACTCCCAGTCGATCGCCCGGCCGAGCTACGTCGGGTATCACCTGAGCGCGGTCGTGGCCCGGGAGCTGGAGGATCTTCCGAGTGGAATGACCGAATCAGGAGAATCGATCGGACGCGGTTACATCGCGGTGGAGCAGGAGGGGTCACCGAGAGCAACCGCAGGTGAACGAGTCTGGCGTGGTGAAATCGAGCTGTTGATGTTTGCCCGGGCATTCCCGGATGATCCTGAGCTCCAACGAGTCCAGGCGCTCGACTGGGCGCGATACCGGGCGCGTTCCCGCGCGGGCCTGCCCCCGGAGGCGCGCGCTCGATTCACGCTGGAGCCGGACGGCTCGTTGAGGGTGCGGCAGGTCACCGAGCTGGAGGACGGCTCTCGCCTCACCCTCGCGGGTGAACGCGTGTCCGACACGACGCTGGAGACCGGACCGCGCCCCTGAGTCGACCGCACGGCACCGATCCTGCGCGCGTCCGCCCTGCCGCAGCTGGATTCGTGGCCTTGATCCCCGTGACGACGAAGGCAGCCATGCGCGATCACAACTATTACACCGGCATCGCCCTCCTCCTTCTCGCCCTGCCGGCGATCCTGGTTGGGGCGTCCACCGCGACCCCTGCCGAGACAGAGGCGACGGAGGCAGCCGAGTCCTGGCTGGCCCTTTTGGATGCCCGAGAGTTCCACGAGAGCTGGGCGGAGGCGGGCGAGACGTTCCAGGACGCGTTTACCGCCGAGGCCTGGGCCGAGCAGGCGGCCGGCACCCGCCAGCAGCTCGGCGAAGTCGTCTCCCGCGAGGTGACCGCAACCACGCCCCTGACCGACCCGCCCGGAGCCCCGCCCGGTAGCTACGTCCAGGTCCAGTACCGCAGCGAGTTCAGCGAGATCGGGCCCGCCAACGAGATGGTGGTCGTGGTGGACGAATCGGCACGGGGCTGGCGCGTCGTCGGCTACTTCGTGCAGCCGGCGGCGGACGGGTAGGTTCCGCGGGCCGAGGCCCGGCCCCGCCTACCCTTCCGCCTCCCGCAACGCCGTCAGTATCTGCGCGTCTGTCGTCATGTCATTCCTC
>CAYXJH010000488.1:0-2469 GCA_964465415.1 uncultured Gemmatimonadaceae bacterium | reverse complement strand
GCGGACGAGGCGACTTGCTGGAGCACGGCCTCCCCTGCTCCGGCCTCGATGGCGTCGGTGCCGACGGCCACATCGGCGGCCGACGGCACGCCGTCCTGGGCACGAGTGAGGGCGGCGTGGGCCCGCTCCATGGCGCGCGCTCTCTGCTCGATGGCGATGGCGATGCGCTCCATGGGGACGTTCTTGGCGAGCCCCTCAGCCAGCTTGCTCTCTAGCACCTGCACGGGGAGATCCTGGGCACGGGCGCCCTGCAGGGCGGCCCGAATCCGATCCTCGGGCGCGTGCTGCGCCGTCAGCGACGCGGCAAAGAGGGGTGCGACGAGCAGCACAACACCCCACGTCGCCTTGCGCCCACGTGTCTCTCTCATGGCTGTCTCCGCCTTGTGCATGGAACCGTCAACCCGCCTCGGCCGTGCGAATTCAACCGTAGGACGATCCAGAGCGGTCCATGGTAACATGATGGTAACACGCCAGTGGTCACGGCTCGATGGGCTCAATGGGCTGCAGCAGCTTTTGCAGCGCCTCCCGGGCTCGTTTGACCCGCATCTTCAACGCGCCGATCGCCACGCCGGTGTGGTCCGCCATCTCACTGTAGCTGAGGCCGTCCACGTGCTTGAGGACGAACGCCTCGCGGAGGGTCGGACCGAGGGCCGACAGGGCCTGGCCCAGTGTA
The DNA here is from genome assembly GCA_964465415.1 of uncultured Gemmatimonadaceae bacterium. Classification (GTDB taxonomy): domain Bacteria; phylum Gemmatimonadota; class Gemmatimonadetes; order Longimicrobiales; family RSA9; genus SLCC01. The sequence goes on along the minus strand of CAYXJH010000488.1, from coordinate 1,796 downwards.
ACGTTCAGCGTGCGCCGGTCCAGGTCGTCAGCCGGGTCGAGGCCGGACGCCAGGTCTCCCGGTAGCTCCGTCACACGGTGGCGCGGCGCGCGCAGCTCGTCCAGGCACAGGTTGCGCAGGATGCGGTGCAGCCAGGCGCCGAACCGGTCGGGATCCGCCCGGCGCAGGCTGGTGTAGGCACGCACGAACGCGTCCTGTACCATGTCGGCCGCCAGGTCCGCGTCACCGACCAGGGCCAGGGCGCGACGAAACAGGCGCTCCTGGTACCGCGTGACCAGCACGCCATACGCGTGCCGGTCGCCCGCCCGCGCAGCCCGGACCAGCTCGGCGTCCGTGCGGTCGATGGGCACGGTCATTCGACGATGATCACCGCTACATGCCCGCCGAATCCATCCGGCTTCCGTCCAGGCGTGCCTTCGGGCACGAACCAATCGCCATCCGCGGTAACAAAAGAGTACTCGTGAATGCCCGGTTCGAGGACGAGATCGATCTCCCAGCGATCGTCGACGCGGCGCATGGGGAGGCTCTGCCAGTCGGAGAACGTGCCGGCGACCGAGGGTTCCCGGAGCCGAGCGGCGGGGAGGGTCAACGTGATGGATCGACGACCGTCGCGGAGCACGGGGACGGGCAGCGCCGCGATGGTCGGGACATGCCCCGTTCGCACCTGCAAACCGATGGACCAGGTCCTCTGCCGCGGGATCCAGAACAGCACGTCCGTGGCTTGCACGCCTCCGCGGGCGATGATGGACACGCGCTCGCTCATGGAGACCCGGGCGCCCAGGTCCCAGCCCGTGCCTTCCAGCTCCTCATCCAGCCAATATCCCAGGGACCCCCATAGCTGGAAGCGAGGCTGATACAGTCCCACGTGGGTCGATGCCTGCGTATAGCCGTCCTCTTCCGCCCTCCAGTGGTCCAGCGCCCCCGTCACCACCACGGACCTGGCGCGCGTGCTGGCGCCGAGGCCGGCCCGTCCCAGGGCTCGGCTCGAGCTCTCGCCGGCCCGGGAACGCCAGCCGTGACGACCGCCCAGACGAATGCGGAGGTCGACGGGCGACGTCCGGATGGGACGCTCGGTCGTGAGCCAGAGGGTGGATCCGGCGCCTGTACCCTCGATGACTTGATCGTCGAACGCGAACAATGATCCGCCCGCGCCCACCCGCCAGCGGGTCGTCCCCACGGAGTGGTCGATCCAGCCGGCGACCGCGCCCCATCGCGTACCGACGGTGGCGTCGACTGGAAGACCTACGGTTGCCGTCGCGCCGGCCCTTCCTCTCGCCAGCAGGTAGCCGACGTTGATGTTCTCGTCGGCGGCGAGGCCCGTCGCCTGATCGGAGTTATGACCGTATCCGACCCACGCCACGGATTGTCCGGCGAGGCTCATGCCCGGGATCAGCAGGACAGCCGCGACGAGGAGCTCGCGCGGCACGGGTCAGTCGGTCGGCGCCAGGAGTGCGAGTCGGCTGCTGTAGCCGCCGAATCCATCCGCGATTCGGGGGGCGTAGGGATCGACCACCTGGCGGTCGCCGTCGACCACGAAGATGTAGTCGTGCACGCCGGGATCCAGCGGTACGGTCACGCTCCACCGGTCCTCCCCGATCGGCGTCAGCGCGTAGTGCGCCTCCCATTCGGAAAAGGACCCGGCCAACCGGACGTCCGAGGCGCCGGAGGCCTCGAGCTCGAAGCGGACGAACAGCTGCGGTGCCGGCGCGTCCGATGCCTGGCCGGCGGGGGACAGGGACGACATCAGCATGCCGAACCCGATGCCGACCAGCATGGCCACCGTTGCCAGAGCGGCG
>CAYXJH010000487.1:0-2470 GCA_964465415.1 uncultured Gemmatimonadaceae bacterium | reverse complement strand
CCGGGCGAGGGCGATGACACCGGTGGGGATATCGGCGGGGGCAAGCGTGTCGAACGTCGGCGCGTCGATCGGGCGGGCAAGCGCCCGGACCCGGTCGGCCAGGTCCGGAGCCACCCGGACCGTCAGGTCGGCGAGCGCTTCGGCGTCCCGCGTCCTGGCGTCCACCACGTCGGCGCCGAAGCGAAGCGCGTGCTTCAGCGCGTGCAGCCCCTCCAGCACGGCCAGCCGGAGATCCCGTCGGGCATCGCGGTACCGGGTCCGCAGGTCCGGATCGGGCCTGGCGCCGGACACCTGCCTAGCCGGGCACCACGACCAGCCGGCCCTTCCGATCCGCCGCCTCCCGCGCGGTCCGGACCACCTCGAACAGCTCCGCGTCGGTGTCGAACGTACGGGCGAACATCGCGTGCCCGTCCACCGTCTCATCGGCCGGTCGCACCGGGCGCATGCCGAACCCGTGCACGAACCCGCGCACATCGGGGCCCGTAGCCAGCGCTGCGAAATGAACGGGCATACGCCAGGGCAGGTCCCGGTACCAACGGATCATCGCCTCGGCGAACAGGTGCGCCGCCATGCCCCTGCCACGCCACTCCGGAACGACCAGCAGCCCCGCGAAGAACCAGACTGCGTGCGGCGTGTTGCACACCGCCGCCAGGTCCTCGGCCCGCAGGTCACGCTCGCTCCGCGCGCCGATCAAGAAGTCCCCGGCGCGCCGGCCGTCCAGCGGCCAAAGCTGGATGCAGGCGCACAGGTGGTCCTCGACCCATGCCCCCACGTAGCCACGAGGGAAGGCCCGCCACATCTCCTCGTCCGTCGCGGTGCTGCGCGGCCGACCGCCGTATGCGGCGTGGGCCAGGTCGACCAGCTCCTCGAACGAACGGTGCCGGGTCAAGTAGTCGAACTCCAGGAGGATCCGATCGTCCACTGGGCCTCCCCGCTATGTACCGAACGCGTAGAGCGGCTCGAAACGGGCGCTGAAATGCCGCAGCACCGCCGACTGCTGCGTGATCCTGAACCCGCCGATCGCGTCGCGCCGGTCGAATACGTCGATGATCACCTCCACCACGTAGTCGATATGGCTCTGCGTGTAGACGCGGCGCGGGATGGCGAGTCGCACCAGCTCCATCGGACCCGGCTGCTCCTCGCCGGTCTCCGGGTCACGTCGGCCGAACATGACCGTCCCGATCTCCACGCCGCGGATCCCACCGGCCAGGTACAGCTCGGCGACCAGCGCCTGGCCCGGCAGCTCCAGCGGGTCCAGCCGGGGCAGGAACGCCGCCGCGTCGATGTAGACCGCGTGGCCACCGGGCGGCTGCACGATCGGCACGCCCGCCCGGGCGATGTGCTCGCCCAGGTACCGGACCGACGCGAGCCGGTATTCCAGGTAGTCCTCGTCCACCACCTCGTGCAGCCCCACGGCGATCGCGTCCAGGTCCCGGCCCGCCAGCCCGCCGTACGTCGGGAACCCCTCGGTCAGGATCAGCAGGTCCTTCTCCTGCGCCGCCAGCCGGTCATCGTTCGTGGCCACGAACCCGCCGATATTCGCCAGTCCGTCCTTCTTCGCCGAGAAGGTGCAGCCGTCGGCGTAAGAGAACACCTCGCGGGCGATCTCCTCCACGCTCCGCTCGCCCTGGCCGGCCTCGTTCAGCTTGATCAGGTACGCGTTCTCCGCGAAGCGGCAGGCGTCAATGTAGAACGGGATCCCGTGCTCCCGGCAGACCGCGCTCACCTCCCGGATGTTCGCAAGCGATACCGGTTGGCCGCCGCCCGAGTTGTTCGTGACCGTGACCATGCAGATCGGGATCCGCTCCGGTCCCACCTCGTCGATCAGGCGACGGAGCGCCGCCACGTCCATGTTCCCCTTGAACGGCAGCGGATCCTGGCGACGCTGGGATTCGGGCGTCGGGAGGTCCACGGCCTCAGCCCCGACCGCTTCGATGTTCGCCCGCGTCGTGTCGAAGTGCGTGTTGTTCGGGACTACGTCGCCCTCTCCGCACACCGTCGAGAACAGGATACGCTCCGCGGCTCGGCCCTGGTGCGTCGGGATCAGGTGCTTGAAGCCGAACAGCTCCCGGACCCGGGCCTCCAGGCGGTAGAACGACCGGCTGCCCGCGTACGCCTCGTCGCCCCGCATCACCGCGGCCCACTGCTCAGCGCTCATTGCCGATGTACCGCTGTCCGTCAGCAGGTCGATCAGCACGTCCTCGGCCTTGAGCAGGAACACGTTGAATCCGGCGTCACGGAGCCGCTCCAGCCGCTCGCCGCGGCTGGTGAGCCGGATCGGCTCCACCGACTTGATCTTGAACGGTTCGATGATCGTCTTCACCCGCTCGCCCGCTCCCCTCAGTTCAGGCTCGGCCCGCACGCTCCGCCACCGCAGCAGCTGCCCGTGTCGCATGCGCCGCCCCACGAAGCCGGCTCCGCGGCCACGCGACCGCCGACGGCGCGGAGATGCGTGAAGCCTTCCTGCCGA
>CAYXJH010000486.1:0-2470 GCA_964465415.1 uncultured Gemmatimonadaceae bacterium | reverse complement strand
GCTCGACATCGAGCGCGGCGACGAGCGGTTCGCCGCGACGGTGACCCCCTCCACTCGGTACCTGGGCGAGCGGGCGTTGGGCCGGCTGGACGCCCACGTGGACCCGCGGGCAGTGCCCGGGACCGAGCGGGAGCGCATGGGCCCCATCGAGGCCACCAGCTACGGATTCGCCCAGAGCTGGGACATCGTCACCCTCATGGGCGGCTTCATCACCGGCCTCTTCGACGGGCGCCATTCCGCCCGCGAGATGGGCGGCCCCATCATGATCGCCCAGTTCAGCGGCGCCGCGTCACGGGCAGGCTTCCACACTCTCCTGTTCTTCACCGCCCTGCTGTCCATCAACCTGGCGGTCATCAACCTGCTCCCGATCCCGCTGCTCGACGGCGGCCACCTGGCGCTCCTGGGCATCGAGGCCGTCCGCGGCCGCCCGCCCTCCGAGCGTGCCCGCGCCGTCCTCGGCCGGGTCGGACTCGCCCTCGTCCTCTGCATCATGGCGTGGGGGGTGACGGCGGATATCCTGAGGGTGCTCGGGATGTAGGACATCGACATCGACATCGACTTCGACTTCGACTTCGAGCTTGCGGGCGGTGGGGCTCACAACACTAGTACCGCCGTCGGCTGGGCACGACGATGAAAATCAGCAGGATGAGCGCGGCGACGCCCAGCACCACCATTAGCGTCGTGTCCCCGCTCCGGACCCATGCGGTCGCTTCACGATTGATCGTCGCTACGACGAGGCCGAACGCCTTGAGGACTGCCCGGCCCATCTTTTCGGCGCGTTCCCGCATGCGCCACCTCCGGAAAGAAGAGGCGGGCCCGCCGACATCAGCCGGCCCTGCACACCTATGGATGGCGCCAACTGCGGGCCAACGTCAAGCTTTTCCGCCCCTTCGCGCCCCCCCGCGTCCCCGCGCCGGGGCCGCATGCCCGCGGTGCTGGATCGGTGTTCCAAGAGCTTGGCACGAAGGGCACAAAGGCTCGAAGAGACGCGAAGTGAACCCGGCAGGTTCGTGGGGTTCTTCGCGCTCTTCGACCCTTCGAGTCCTTCGTGTCACGTCTTGAAGGGGGGGTGGGCCGGCCGCGACGTCTCAGGAGGACGCTACGCCCGCCGGCACCCCGACCGGGAAGCCGGGACGGTCATCGTGGTGTCGCGCCCCAATGCGCAACTTTGTTCCACAACGGAACACAATAGGACCCCATTCCCCGCACCAGAACGCTGCGGATGACGTGGAACCCGTTGGGCGATAACGGGATCCCTTGACCGGTTGGGGCCGGGCACGGGCGTTGCCCGAGGGGGACGGCGGCGACCGGCTCTCCCCGGTCCGCGGCGTCCGGTCCAACCGGGCGTCGCGGCCTCGCCGGCAGCCGGATCGGCCGGACGATCGTACCCCTGTACACGAACAAGACAGCGGGACCTGTGACGAGGCAAACCGGGCGCAACGCGATGACGACCACGGCCGTAGCGACGACGAACACGACTGCACCGATCCGGGAGGGCCGGATGGTCTCTACTGGGATCGGTGCGCTGGACGCGCGGCTGGGCACGCTGGTACCGGGTCGCCACTACCTGCTGACGGGAGCCCCCGGCACCGGGAAGACCACGGCGGCGCTGCACTTCCTGGCGGAGGGCCTGGAGCAGGGCGAGTCTGTGGCGCTCCTGAGCCAGGACGACCCGGCGGACTTCCTGGCGCACGGGGACTATATCGGGTTCGATTTCCGCCCGGCGATCCAGTCGGGCCGGCTCGTCTTCCTCCAGTTCCGAGTGGACTTCCTGCGGCGGTACTCGCGGCTGATGAACCCGGCGCTGGTGTTCGAGGAGCTGGTTGAGATGCTGACGGAGGGCGCGGCGCAGCCGGCCCGCCTGGTGCTGGACTCGGTGGCGCCGTTCCTCGAGGGCGGCCACGTGTCCAATGACCTGATCGACGGGCTGGGCGCGTTCCTCAGCGACTGGGATGGCACCGCGTACGTGACGGTGCCGGGCGACATACGGGAAGCGGCGAGTCGCCGGCTGTACGACCGGGTGGTGAGCTCGGCGGCGGGCGTGTTCCACATCAACCGGATGGGCGGGGCGCAGCGCGAGTTCTCCATCAACAAGCTCCGCCAGAAGGCGCACTACACGGATCCGTTCTCGTTCGTGATCCGGGCGGACGCCGGGATCGTGGAGGACATGCCGGAGTGGGACGTGGAGGCGCTGCCCGCGGAGCACCGTCACCGGGTGGTGGTCCTGGACGAGAGCGGCGCGATCCCCGACGCGTTCCTGAACGCCATGGGCGGCAGCTTCAGGATCGAGCAGTTCCGCACGCTGGAGAGCGGCTTCAGCGAGATCGCGGCGGGCCGCTACGGCGTGCTGATCCTGGGCATCGACCCGTACAAGCCGAACACCGCGCTGGACCTGGCGTACTCGCTCCGCAAGGCGGGCAACGGCGCGCCGATCCTGTTCGTAGCGCCGCGCGACGGGTTGCGGGGCAGC
>CAYXJH010000485.1:0-2498 GCA_964465415.1 uncultured Gemmatimonadaceae bacterium | reverse complement strand
CAAGAAGGAGGTCACGATCGCGGTCCACAATCACGGCGTGCCGATCGTGCCCAGCCTGCTGAACAGGATCTTCCACCCCATGAAGCGGCGCCAGGGGCGCGCGGACCGTCCACCCGACGCGACCTCCCACCTGGGCCTGGGCCTGTACATCGCCGAGCGTATCATCAGCGCCCATGGCGGCACGATCGACGTGGCATCGTCGGCGTCGGATGGCACCACGTTCACGATCCACCTGCCGCGCGATGCCAGTCTTCCCGGCCGGTGAATCCGCTCGCCGCGGTCAGCCCTCGCCGCGCAGTCGAGGTGGGGATCAGAGGGCGCGAGTTGGCCTCCGAGAGGCTTCGATTGGGCGCGGCGACCGCCACGACGCCACGGTCCTCAGCGAGGTGCCCACGAGCTGGAGTTGACGTCCACCGCCACAGCCTCAGCTGTCTCGATCCCGTAACTGCCGGAACAGTTCACGGTCGCGGCGCCGTGACTCACCCGTCGGTAATGAGGCGGAGAATCCGCGCCGCCCACCCCGACTCCCCCGCCTGCTCCAGGATCGGCGGGAGTCTGTCGAGTTGCACGCGCACATCGGCGTCGAACTCACGGTTGGCATCCTGCAGACGCGCTTGGGCGCTGCGGAGCCGGGATTCCCCTGCCTCTCTCTGACCGGAGAGCAGCAGGGCTGTGCCCAGGTTCGCCTGGGCTGCGGCGGTCCACAGGTGAGCCTCCCCGATCGTCTCGACGAACGATCGGACACCTGCCTCCAGCGGCGCTACGGCGTCGCCCGGCCGACCATGGCGCAGCAGGAACCGGCCGAGCGCAAAGTGGGCGCTCCCCACCCGCCAATGTCCCTCGGGCCACTCCCGCTCCGCGGCGGCGATCTGTTGTTTCCCAAGCTCCACAACTTCGTCGAGGCGTCCCTGGAACTCGAGGACCGACGCGAGGTTATTGCCGTATACGAGCATTGTCGGATGTCCGTCGCTCAGGAGCTGGCCGGCGTGTTCGAGTGCCCGGCGATAGGAAGCCTCTGCGCCGCTGTAGTCCTCCCGCACGCGCTGCAGGTATCCGAGGTTGTTGTGGTTGACGGCGAGGGACAGCGGGTGGAGAGTCGTATCCGCCTCCTGCCGCCGCACGACTTCCCGGTACACCGCTTCGGCGGAGTCCAACCGCTCGGCACCCCGCAGCACGTAGGCCAGGTGCCCCAGGGTCGTCGTATAGAAGTTACCCGCCGTGTCACCCGCGGAGCGAAGCACCGCCTCCGCCCGCGCGGCCAGGACGATCGCCGAGTCGAGATCGCCCAGGTCGCGGCGCGTACCGCTCAACGCGCCCAGCATGGTCGCCAGGTCCGTGTCGGTGATGGGTCCTGCCACCGTCCTGACGCGCAGCTGCTCATGCAGGAACGAATCGGCCGTAACGAACTCCCTGCTCCGGCGGAAATGGTGGCCGAGATTACCGAGCACGCCGGCCAACCGGGCATCGTGGGGGCCGTAGAGCTCCCGCTGGAGCCGGAGCGACTCCCGCAGGAGCGTGTCCGCGGTTTCATACCGGCCCAGGCCGGAGAACGACCGGCCGATCGCTTCCAGCAGCGCCGCCTTCACCTCGGGCTCCCCGTCGAGCTCCGCGGCGATCCGGGCCCGGCCACCCTGCAGCGCTTCCGCCACGGTGATGTCCGGATCGGGTTCGTCGACGTTGGGATCCGGGGTCCGCAGGAAGTCGACCAGGAACTCCTGCGTGGCGACGGCACGCCGTGTTGCCGCCTCTGCCGCGTCCCGCTCACGGGCGATCTGCCGGTTCTGGCCCACGAGAATGACGACGAACGCCGCGATGACCGCCTGTGCGACCACGAACCCCGGCACGAAGAACGGATGTCGCCCGGCGAACTTCCGGAATCGGTAGACCGCGGACTCGCGATGGGCCTGGATGGGATGGCCCTGCAGGTACCGCCGCAGGTCCGCCGCCAATCCGTCCGCTGATGCGTATCGGTCCTCCGGGTCGGGCCGCATAGCCTTGCCGACGATGATGTCCAGATCGCCCTTCAGCGCGGCGGCCAGCTTCCGGGGCGTACTCCCGCGAAGACCGGCGCGCGCTCCCGCGTCGGGGCTCCCCCGGACCGCGAGAGCGGCGGCCCGGCTCGGGCGAAGCGGTGGCTCACCCGGATGCGTGTCCCCCGCAACAGGCGGGACGCCCGTCAACAGCTCGCGCAGCAGCAGGCCGAGCTGGTACACGTCCGTCGCGGTCGTGATGGGATCCCCCCTGACCTGCTCCGGGGCGGCGTAATGGGGAGTCAGTGGTCTCGACCCTGCAACGGTATGGATCGTCTCCCCCGTCAGAAGTTTGGCGATGCCGAAATCCAGCAGCTTCACGCGGCCGTCCGCGTCCACCAGGATGTTGGACGGTTTGATGTCGCGGTGGACCACCAGCTGGCGATGTGCCGCGTGGACCGCTTCGGCCACGCTGAGGAAGAGCCGCACCCGGTCCTTCACATCCCGACGGTGATGGTCGGCCCAGGC
>CAYXJH010000484.1:0-2517 GCA_964465415.1 uncultured Gemmatimonadaceae bacterium | reverse complement strand
CGGCGGTGGCGGCCGGGTACCGGGCAAGCGGCGCCGCTGCGCTGTCGGTGCTGACCGACTCGACCGACTTCGGTGGTGACGTGGCGGACCTGTCCGCGGTAGCCTCCGGCGACCCGACCACCCCGGTGCTGCGCAAGGATTTCATCGTGGACGCGGCGCAGCTGTGCGAGGCCCGGGCGGCCGGTGCGGCCGCGGCGCTGCTGATCGCCGCGATGCTCGACGACCGTGAGCTGTCGGAGCTCCTGGACACCGGGGACGCCATTGGGCTCGAGTGCCTGGTGGAGGTGCATACCCGGGCGGAGATGGAGCGCGTGGCGGCTGCGGGCGCCTCGTTGGTCGGCATCAACAACCGTGACCTGCACCGGCTCACCACCGACGTGGCCATAACGGAACGCCTCGCGTCCCTCGCCCCGCCGGGCGCGCTGGTCGTGAGCGAGAGCGGCATCCGGTCGGCGGTGGACGTGCGCCGCGTTCGAGACGCCGGCGCCCATGCCGTCCTCGTTGGGGAGGCTCTGCTGCGGCTACCGTCGGCGGAGCGATCCACGCTCCTGGCTGAGCTGGCAGGGGTAGCCCTGTGAGCGGGCACCGGCTACCCGTCCGGGCCGCCGGCATCGCGGTCAAGATCTGCGGTCTGACGCGTCCCGAAGACGCGGCGCTGGCTGCCCGCCTGGGTGCCGCCGCACTCGGCGTGGTGTTGGCGCCCAGCCCGCGTCGCGTGGACCTGGAACGTGCCGGTGAAGTGTTCGCCGCCGCGCCGCCCGGCCCCGCGCGGGTCGGTGTGTTCGTCGACCCCGACCCGTCGTTCGTGGCCGACGCCGTGGTGGCGTGCGGCCTGGACTGGGTCCAGCTCTCGGGTTACGAGCCACGCGCAGGGGCCAGGGCGATCATGGCAGCGGCACGCGCCTCGGCTCCCGGCTATGGGCCAGGACTGCTCAAGGCCGTCCACGTCCGGTCCGGTGCGGACCTTTGCGGGCTCACGGACTACCCGGCCGACGCCTTCCTCCTGGACGCACCCCCGGTCAACGGCCGGATGGGGGGTACCGGTGCGGCGTTCGACTGGGCCCTAGCGGAACGGGCCCTGCCGCCGGACCGGAGCCGGATCGTCCTGGCGGGGGGCCTGACAGCCGGGACCGTGGCCGAGGCTGTGGCGGCGGTGCGACCCGCCATGGTGGATGTTTCCTCCGGCGTCGAGGCGGCGCCGGGCATCAAGGACGCGACGCGCATGGCGGCTTTCCTCGAGGCCGCCCACCGCATCGCTGAGGAGAAAGCTCCATGCGCACCATGACGACGACGGCCGGGACGGGCCCGGCACACTCCAGCCCGGCGGGTGGATCCCCGGCCACCCGCGCCGGTTGGTTCGGGCGGTTCGGGGGGCGGTTCGTCCCGGAAACCCTGATCCCCGCCTTGGACGACCTGGCGGCCGGCTGGACCCAGGCCTGGGCCGAGCCAGGGTTCCGGGCGGAGCTGGACACCCTGCTCCGAACGTACGTGGGCCGCCCCACACCCCTGCACCGGGCGCGCCGGCTGGCGCCGTCGGGCTCGGCCCGGATCTACCTGAAGCGGGAGGATCTCTGCCACACCGGGAGCCACAAGCTGAACAACGCCCTGGGCCAGGCGCTGTTGGCGCGGGCGTTGGGGCGCCACCGGCTCATCGCGGAGACGGGGGCCGGGCAACATGGCGTCGCGTCGGCCACGGCCGCGGCGCTCCTCGGGCTCCCCTGCCGCGTGTACATGGGCCGGGAAGACATGGGCCGCCAGCGGTTGAACGTGGTGCGCATGGAGCTGCTGGGCGCCGAAGTCGTCCCGGTGGACTCGGGGTCGAGGACGCTGAAGGACGCCACCAACGAGGCGATCCGCGACTGGATGGCGTCGTACCGGGATACCCACTACCTGATCGGCTCGGCGGTGGGACCGGACCCCTACCCCACGATCGTGCGATCGCTCCAGGCCGTGATCGGCACGGAGGCGCGTGCCCAGCTCCTCGACCTGGAGGGTCGCCTGCCCGATGGACTGGTTGCGTGCGTCGGCGGCGGCAGCAACGCCATCGGCTTCTTCAGCGCCTTCATCCCCGATCGCGGCGTGGCGATGGTGGGGGTCGAAGCCGGCGGCGTGGGCACGGACCGGGGCAGCCATGCGGCCAGCCTGTCGCGTGGCCGGCCCGGCGTGCTCCACGGCGCGCTGTCGTACCTCCTCCATGACGACGACGGCCAGATCGACGCCACCCACTCCCTTGCGGCGGGGCTCGACTACCCCGGCGTGGGACCGGAGCACGCCTGGCTGCACGAGTCGGGACGCGCCCGTTACCTGGCGGTTTCAGATGACGACGCACGCAGCGCGTTCTCGACCCTCTCCCGCCGCGAGGGGATCATCCCGGCGCTGGAGTCGGCCCACGCCATCGCCCACGCCCTCCGCTGGGCAGAGGAGCTCGGTCCTGACGGTCTCCTGCTCGTATGCCTCTCCGGCCGTGGCGACAAGGACGTCGACTCCGCACCGGGAGGCGACCGATGAGCGGGGCGC
>CAYXJH010000483.1:1243-2531 GCA_964465415.1 uncultured Gemmatimonadaceae bacterium | reverse complement strand
CGGCGCCCGCGAACACCGACCGCATCGTGGCCCGCATCCCCAGCTGGCCAACCACCAGCGGGGGGGCGATTGCCGCGACCGCGAAGAGCAATACGAATCCCACCACGCGCGCCACACGGCGCGTCCCGCTCCCGATCTTCATGATGGCCTCCTTCAGCGAACGACGTGGAAATGGGTCATCATCCCCGCGGCGTGGTGCTCGAGGATGTGGCAGTGTGCCATCCAGGGTCCGGGCCGGTCGTCAGGGAGCCAGGCGATGCGGACCCGCCCCTTTCGAGGCACGTTCACCGTGTCCTCCCACGACGCGTACGCCGGCGCCTCGCCGTTCACGTCCAGGACCTGGAAGAAGAAGCCGTGCAGGTGGAACGGGTGGTCGATGGGGGTTTCGTTGATCAGGTCCCAGACCTGCAGCTCGCCCACCTTCACGGGCGCGCCGTGGTGGTGCGGTTCTCCGTCCACCATGAACTCGACGAAATTGCGCACGCTCATCCGCCCGCCCAGCCGGACCTCCCGCGTCTCGGACGGACCCGCCGACGCCAGCGGCTCGATGGTGCGCAGCCGTTCCGGGATCGCCGCCGCCGACGACCGGGCGGGTCCCACCCGGATCGTGCCGAAGACATCCGGTCGCTTGCGGAGCCCGAGGCCCCGGTCGTATGGCAGCGACTCGATGTTGAGCATCGTCCGTTCGACGAACGGGCCGACCAGCACCTCCGCCCGGTCGGCCGGCGTGATCAGGACCTCGGTGGCCGCGACCGGCCGTTCGATCAGTCCGCCGTCGCTGCCGATGATCCGGAACTGCTGGCCGCCCAGCGAAAACCGGACGTAGCGGGCGCTGGCGACGTTGACCAGCCGCCACCGCTCGACCTGCCCCGCGGCCAGCTCCAGCACCGGGGCGACCTGGCCATTGAGTAACAGCGTCTTTCCCTCCCGGCCGTTGTGCTTCTCGAGAAACCTGCCGGGCCCTGCGACCCGGCCGCGGCGGTCGAGCTTTACGTCGTCGAATACCAGGACCCGCTCAGCGTCCACGGCCGGCTCGTCGTCGCCCCGCACGACGAGCACCCCGTACAGCCCCCGCTCCAGCTGGACCGTCTCGTTGGCGTGCGGGTGGTACCAGAAGGTTCCAGCGTCCGGGAGCGGGAACCGGTACTCGAACGTATCGCCCGGCGCCACCGGCCGTTGCACGTCGTCGGTCCCGTCCATGGCGGGCGGCAGCCGCAGCCCGTGCCAGTGGATGGTCGTGGGCTCGGAAAGCCGGTTCGTGAGTCGGGCGACGAGCACGTCGCCGACC
>CAYXJH010000483.1:0-1143 GCA_964465415.1 uncultured Gemmatimonadaceae bacterium | reverse complement strand
TCCAGGAGGAAGCGGGCGTCGTCGCCCACGCCCAGAAGAAGTGCGGAGCCGCGCGTCCACTGCCAGCTCCGGCCGAGCAGGTAGAGCCCGGCCACCGGCGTGACTCCACGCTCGTGGACCAGCGCGCCGTCCTCGCCCTTCGCCTCGGGGATGTCGACCCAGCGGGCCTCTTCCCGGTAGCCGGTCGCCCAGACCACGGCGTCCACGGCCAGCTCACTCCCGTCGTCGAACGCGATCCGCGTCCCGTGGGCGGCCAACACGCGGGGCATCACCGTGACGCCCCGGTCGGTAAGCCTGCGCAGCTCCAGGTGCTTCCCGGGAAACGGGTCGGTCTCCCGCAGTCGCCGGCCGATCCGCGAGTCCCGCGTCGCCCGGAGCACGCCCGTCCGGTCCATCCACCAGAACACGCTCCGGCCGAGGATTCGCTCCGGACCCGCACGGCGCGGCCGGCCGGCGGCGAGGAAGGTGGGACGGGTCCCGGCGAGCTCGAGGGCGATCTGGCGGCCCGTGGCGCCGTCGCCCGCCACGAGCACCGTCCCCTCCGGCAGCCGGTCCGGACGGCGGTAGTCCGGCGCCGTCAGCTGGACCACCTCCGGCGCCAGGTTCCGGGCAAGGCTTGGAATGGCCGGCTCCTGGAACGCGCCGTTGGCCAGGACAACCGTCCGGCTCTCGATGACGGCGCCATCGGCGGTCTCCGCCCGGAATCCGGCGCCGTCGCGACGTAGCGAAACGATCCCGGTCCCGGTCCGGACGGGGAGATCGAATCTCCGGGCGTAGGCCTCCAGGTAGTCGGCCAGCTCGTCCTTCGTCGGGTAGCCGTCGGGGTCGCCGGGCAGCGCCAGCCCCGGTAGAGCGCTGAAGGCGCGGGGGGTGAACAGCACCAGCGAGTCGTAGCGGTTCCGCCAGGCGTCGCCCACGCGGGGGTGTCGGTCCGTCAGTAGGAACCGGAGAGGCGTCCGGCGCAGGTGGTAGCCCATCACCAGCCCGGCCTGGCCGGCGCCGATGACCAGCACGTCCGTCCGGATCATGGTCACTCCTCCTCCCTGCTCGCGGCCCGGAGCGCCGTGGGGGCCATCAGCAGCTCTGCCGGCGCGTCGATGCCGCCGCTCAGGGTGCGCAGGTACGCCTCGAGCTGCGCCCGCT
>CAYXJH010000482.1:0-2550 GCA_964465415.1 uncultured Gemmatimonadaceae bacterium | reverse complement strand
CATCCACTTCCGCGTCGTCGCTCTGCACCAGCGTCACCGTCGCCGAATACGTGCGCATGAACTTGGCATGTTCAAACCCCGAACGCAGCGGTCCATACACCGCAAGGTCATCGTCGCTGGCTTCGAAGCCGTCGCAGATCGCGCACAGGCGCATCGCCCCGCAATCGATTGCCGCTTCCACCCAGGCCTGCGGCGGCAGCACGTCCTCGATCCCGGTTGCGAGCACTACCGTGCATCCGTGGTACTGCTCGCCCCGGGTGTCCGTCACCCGGAAGCCACCGTCCACGCGCTCCAGCCGCGACGCCGTGGCCCGGGTCACCGTGGTGCCGTAATCCACTGCCTGGGTGCGCAGGCGCTCCAGCAACTCATCGCCGCTCACTCCGTCCGGAAACCCCGGGCAGTTGTGGCTGCGCGGAATCCAGTGCGCGCGGCTGTTGCCGGCATCGAGCACGGTCACGTTGCGGTGGAACCTGTTGAGGTACAGCGCCGCGGTCATGCCGGCCGGGCCGGCGCCGATGACGACACAATCCTTGAATTCGAGATCCTGCATTGTCTGCCTCGACGGGATGCGAGCGGCCGCCCAGCGCACGGGCGCGCTGGCCACAAGAATCGCATCACTTGATCCGACGATCGGTGCCTTGGACCACAGAGAAATTCCATCGTCCCGACGAGTTTATTTCACACGACCTATACTGGAGACTTGAGTCGCCCTTCCTCGGACCATGGAGGCCCATTCAGATGAGCTCACCATCTCCAGACCGCGTGACGGCGCTCGCCCGGGCGCTCCGCGGCGAACTGCTGAAGCGGGGCGACGATGGCTTCGCAGCTTCGAGCGGCGTCTGGAATGCCCGCTTTTTGCGGTCTCCGGAGCTGGTTGCCCGGTGCGCCGGAGACGAGGACGTGGCGGCGTCGGTCCGCTTCGCCCGGGATGAGGGGATGGAGCTCTCGGTGAAGGGCGGAGGCCACGACTATGCCGGAAACACGGTGAGTGAAGGGAGCCTTCTCATTGACCTCTCCCTGATGGATGCGGTCGAAGTGCACGCCGGGATCGGAAGCGCCGTGGTGGGTCCGGGAGCCCGATGGGGTGCGGTGGACGGGGCGACCGCTCGTTATGGCCTGGCCACCCCGGGGGGCACGGTATCCACGGTGGGAGTTTCGGGGCTGGCCCTCGGCGGTGGATCGGGATGGCTCACTCGGAAGCATGGGCTCGTCGTCGACAACATTAGCGCGGCTACCGTCGTGACCGCGGACGGCGAGGTGGTGCGGGCCGATCCCTCCCGGAATCCGGACCTCTTCTGGGCCATCCGCGGGGGCGGGGGGAACTTCGGCGTCGTCACCTCCTTCGAGTTCGCCCTATACCCCATCCCCCGGGAGATCCTGGCCGGGCAGATCTTCCATACCGCAGACCGGGCGGGAGAGCTGCTTCGGGCCTATCGGACCCAGTTTCGGGATGCCCCGGACGAGCTCATGTGCTATCCGTTCCTCCTCCGGATCCCCCCGGTCGAGCCGTTTCCGGAGACGCACCATGGGGTGCTGGCCCTGGACTTCGTCGTGGCCTGGCTCGGGGAGCCGGAGGAGGGGAAGGCAAGTCTGGATGCCTTCCGCCAGCTTGGCGAGCCCTTCCTGGAGCTGGTAGGGCGCCAGCCCTACGCGAGCCTCCAGCAGGCCTTCGACGCGGGGATGGGGCCTGGGAACCGCTGGTACTCCCGGTCCCTCCAGTTCGATGACCTTTCCGACACCGCCATCGACGCCCTGGTGGGGGGCCTCGATCCCTTTCCCGGAGACTTCACTGTGGTCTATCTCGGACCGGGGGGCGGGGCGGCAGGCCGCGTCGCTCCGCAAGATACGGCGTACCCTCATCGAGCGTCGGCCCACGAGCTTCACATCTTCCCGGGATGGACCGACCCGGCGCGGGACGACGAAGTCATCGCCTGGGCCGACCGGCTCTTCGATGCGATGGCGCCCCACGGAAACGGCGGCGTGTACGTGAATCTGCTCGGAGACGGGGAGGCCGACCGGATCCGCGAGGCCTATGGCCAGAATTTGGCCCGTTTGCGGGAACTCAAACAGAAGTGGGACCCGGAAAACCTCTTCCGTGGCAACCACAATATCCTCCCCGCGAGCAGTCCGGATGAGGGCGGATGAGGAACGCAAGGTCGCGGTTCCCCCTGGCGTATCCTCTGCCACGATCGCCATAGCCAGCAACACTCAGTGCGACATCAGTTCCCCGTTGAACTAATTGTTTCCGACGTTGGCGAGGCCCGTCGCCAGCGTCGCCGCGAAGCGATCCACGGCCTCCCAATCGGTGAACTCGTAGTCGCGCGAAGTGTCGGTCGGCCCGCCGGCCTGCCAGCTGATCAGCTTGATCAGCCGCCGGGTCACCAGACCGTAGCTGCGGTAGCGCAGGGCGCCGGCGAAGGTGGCGGTCCAGCGCGGCGTCCAGCCCGTCTGGCGCAGGAATCCCTCGAGATAACCGCGCGCGGCTTCCTGCCACATCGGGTCGGACTCGGGTGCCGCGCCATTGATGGAGATGAACGCCGCCGGACGGGC